>DATDFS010000232.1:0-3611 GCA_036522495.1 Nitrososphaeraceae archaeon
TCAATATTTTGCGATTTATTTAGTTATGCAATAAAGCATTTGAGAGAAGAAATCAAGAAAAGCTCGCAAGGCATTCTTGAATTCATAATAGGATTATGAATGATAATCCAACATCTATTATTCTGAGATCTCTGGAGTAGCTAGCTTCTTGACAAAATCTTGCTTGGGACCGTCCCAAGTAACAAATGCTAGAGTATGACCAATCCACAGCGCGGCCTTGACTTTATGATCGCCCCAATTTAGTACTGATCCACATGGTTGAGTTGCTGTTGCAGTCATAGTCACTGCTAATATGAATAATTTTACTATTTGAATGGTCTGGTCGGTAAGGAATCTAGTTGCAGCATATGGCTAGAAAAAATGAGATCTTGAGTTCGGTCGCAATCTACACTTATAATATTATATGTATTATGAATATCTGCAGCTATAAATAAAAAAACAAATAAAAGTAAAAACAGGATAATAAAGAAGCTAAATGCTGCCTTTGTTTAAATTACATCTCAAATGTTTTGTGTTGTGGTCTATCTATCGAGTAATATTGTAGCCATGCCTTTTCTTTATTTCCCTTATTTCATTATCACTAACCTGTTCGATATTCCTATAGAGCTGTCCAACAGCATAAAAAAATGGCTCTTGTCTAAAGAATTATACTTTATCTGCTATTTGATTTAGTTTGTTAATAATATCCTTTACTTGAAGATTGAGGTGACAGTGCTGGAGGTACTGCTAGCAACAGGTACAGATTAGGATCGCATCATTTGCTGTATTCATCATGGCAGGCAGCCAGAATTGAGGGAATTCATGACCAGCATCATCTCGGCCCTTAGATATTAAGTCAAGATAGCGGTATGCGACGTTCAACATATCGAGGCCACGTGCATAAGCTGAATACGTATGAAAGACGCGATCTGCACGGTCTTTGTAAAATACGCTGACTCCTTCACGCTCTGAACTATGCAGATCTTGTGTAATTAAGTTGTAGAATCTTCTTTATTGGCTAATTCTTCTGCAGAGAACGAGACGTGGTGATTGAAATTGAATTCCGTATTCCAAGGAACCCATTTGAAATTCAAGCCCATCCGCTTCCTATACGCAGCCAGTCCGCTGTATGGAGCCCGAGAAACACCGATCATGTTACGTCTCTTTGGTTGAGGTGCACAATTATTCCATTGAAATTGTCAGCTCAAAAGGAGCAATGCAAGCATGCTGCTTCCAAGACCCGATCAAATATAAAATGATAGACTATTAATTGGCTTCTTCCGTCAAAAAGTTCCGATAGAGCTTGTTTCCCATTTGGTCCATCAAAGAGATACTCTATTAACGCCCACCCAAGGCATATCTCTTCTTTGCTAGCTAAGTTGGTCGTGCAAGATTGTGAACTCTTCCTTCTTGAGCAACTCATTGCGGGAGTGTATCCATTCGTTCTCGGGAACAATCTTGTGATTTTCTAAATCAGTCATTATTCCCTCTTGCCCTGTTTCTCTATTTAAGCAAGTGCTGTATCTCTCTTATGCCATTGTTCGTAATCTGTGGGTAGATCTCTTCTTCGTTATATTGTGGAAATTTAAGTAAGCATATAATGCAAACATATGTTTTAGTCAAAGTAAGCTAGATGATCACGGAACAATGCCGCTTCCTGGAATTGAAAGTGTGAAAGTAAAAGGTACGAACAAAAAAGAGGAGAAGTTAGCCGTCAGGCTGTCTTGATGAGCTTCCTTAAATGGTCTGAATTCTTTGCAATCTCCTCATTCCATGTTTGTTCTGTATATCCATGAACTTCTATCCCATGTTTCTTCGCATTTTGTAATAATTCTTCTTCTGTTTGGCCATACATAGTGTGTGTACATACTGGATCTCCAGCGTCTTTACAATTTAGGCTTAAAGTCATCAAAAGATAGAATGGTACCTGAGAAGTTAAGTCTTGTGCTTTTTAAGGTCGATAAGAATATACCATATGACATCACTGTGCTAAGACTGGAAATAGTTAGGCTTCCTGATAAACAATATAGTGATATGGCAGATGTAGAAAACTCAGCTGGTGGCTAAATCTAAAGATCCTCCTTATTTTCTTTGATTTTGGGCTTACTTTTCTATGGTCAATCTTTTCGGACATATTAATGGGTTTTTGATATTGAACTCATCTGGAAAGCAGTTAGATATATTGCTCTAGATTTTCTGGCTCCTTTACATATAGCTCAGATCGTGTCTAATTCATGCTAGTGAGATTTGAAGATCTAAGGAAGCATTTTTGTATTGGATATATTTGAAACAGGATTTGTCGTTAAGAGATGTAGATGAAAATGAAGATATAGAGACAAGTTGCAAAGAGCTTGATGATAATCAAAAGCCAGAGAATAAAGAATGCGCTTCTTACTGCTCTGGCTGATGAAGAAATGGTCAAAATTATGAATTGCGTTATGAATCAGTCGAAATCTTTTAACGATATTAAAGCAGAGAATAGAGATATTCCGCATACGACGGCTTTTAGAAAAACCAAATGGCTTCTTAACAACGAATTTCTTATAGTTGACAAAATCATAATCACGCCAGCTGGAAAGAAATTCAGTTTGTATCATAGTACGTTGAAGGCAATCAACGTTAAGTATGAAAATAATAATGTTATTGTAGAGGCAGATCAAAACTTCGATATTCCAAAAAAGTGGGTAGCGAACTTTTTTTCATTAGATTGAGCACTGAATTATACAGTACCCTCGAATACATATCACCTTGAGAGAAAACGATGATATACAATTATGAGATACCTATTATTGTAGAGTGCAAACACTCAAGACAGGTTGCAACGATATTGACAACATTAACCAAATGCCAGGAATATTATGCTGAAAAAAGGAAGGTTATTGAACGAATGAAACTTGAGACTATTTATTTTTTGAAAGCCCCTTTTTTAGGTAGCCAAAACGAGTGTACGTGGTCGCTCAGTGAAGGTGTGTACGATTCCATAAAATCCTTAGTCAATTCTTGATTATAAATACGACTTTGTTGCTTCTTCTCATGTGTTGACGGTGTGAAAGCCATAAAATGCTTGCTTTCCAATAGTTTCGAAACCGAAACCGATAAACTAAAACCCCTCAAGTACATTTCATCAGAACTCATGAAATCTGAAGATATTGAAATTTTTTTGGTACCAGAATCCTTGAAGTCGCAATTAAAGGTAGTAGGTACTTTCTAACAGCATCGATTCCTATCGTGATCTCGATAATTAGCCTAATAAAAGGTCTTAAATAATTGATTCAGATTCGGCTGTTGGAGGAAAAAAGGTTCCCTTTCTAACATTTTTGATATTCTGCAAGTGTTATGAAATGCGCTAATAATCATGGCAATCTATCATCATATGGAAAGCAACGACTTGCTTGACGCTTTAAAATTAGCAGCATTTGATCTGTCAACAGATCGGACAAAGAGGTTGGCAGCAGTAACGGGGTCAAGACATGATATTATATGCGCAGATGACATCAACACGATGATATAAAACCTTATTTTCATGTAATCTTTATCCATTATGAATGAATACGATACACGTCAAAAGGCAAGTTGTAGTAGTGGGATTGACTATTTTGACAATGGCAATCGGCATCCTGTCAATAACAGGA
>DATDFS010000233.1:0-5733 GCA_036522495.1 Nitrososphaeraceae archaeon
CGATAACCTACTTTTTTTCGTGATTTTTGTATGCTTTTATTTTGTAAGTCTATAAGATCCTCTACAACGTCTATTTGATTTTATCATCAGTAATCCCCAAGATAACAGTCAAGACACCACCCATAATTTATCCAAGCTAAGGGAAGAAGAAGCCGCCAAGTTGTTATAATGCTGTGACGTTCGGATAGAACGTTGCAAATATCAGATCATTTTATTGTAAGGCATATGAGCAATGAAGCAACATATAATAGACGTATGAAAGTTGGCCGAAATGGAAAATAGTCAAGCAAATAAAGAAAGGCAACAGCAGCGGCAACAGGAATTGAATGAAGAAGAACAAGTAATTCAAAATAGAAGAAATGGAGATAAAGATCAATTTAAACAAACTGCTAACTCGAAAGAAGAGGGAGATAATATAGATAAAAATAAAGAAATTGGTAAAACTATCGCTTCCGACAAGTATTCAAACACGATAGATGGTTTCTGGTTCTCACTTGTTCCAGACATGACAGTCAAACCCTTTGATTTTATTACTGTTGAGCATTTGCAACACCACAACAAAACCATTGGAATGATTCAAGATCTTCAAACGGTTATTTCTATAGACAAGACTGCTAAACGTGATAATATCGATAACGACAACGAAGACATCGGTTGTCATTATCCTCAAAACAGCAGCAATGGTATTACAATAGCAAAGGTTGCAATTATAGCCAATTCCCAAGTTCGACAGGAATTACATTTAAGCGATGCTTCTATAGAGATGCCAGTCGGAGTAGGCAAATCAGTAAAATTTGCAAATGAAGAAGAAATCCGATTTGCATTAGGAATCCCTGAGATGGAATATCCTATTCCCGCTGGCATAATAGTAATGAGTAATGGTCTGCAGGTTCCTATTTCTCTGGATGTTTCATATTTAGTGGGTCCAGATACTGCACATGTAAATGCTTCAGGAATTTCTGGAAACGCCAAGACATCTTACCTTTTATTTCTACTGCAATCAGCATATCAAAAGCTCAAGCAATATTCTGAAGATTATAGCATTATAATTTTTAATACCAAATACGAAGATTTGCTGCATATAGACGAAGAAGAAGAAGATAATTACAAGAATTCTATAGGGAGTAAGGAGAAGTTCTTTGATATTCTAAACTTGAATTTAGCTCCATTTAATAATGTAACTTACTTCCTTCCAAGAGGTAAAGATGGAAAACCTAACTCGATTCATATACCAAAAAATTCCAAGACTTACTCATATCAACTAGAGGATGTATATGATAAGCTTGAGCTCTTATTTTCTGAAATAAATGATCCTCATTATAATCTGTCTTCAATCATAAATTATATCTATGAGTTTTGGCCAATAAAAAAAATCGACAGTAATAATACATCAAAAGGAAAAATCCATCCTGCAGCTAACTCAGAGGAAGGAAAACAAGAGGAACAGGACGATGTAACAGTGAAGACCTGGACTGATCTTTTTAATTTCAAAGACTATCCTGAAGAAATTGTTACACACAAATCATCTCTCTTGCATTTTCAAGGACACATCCAACGTTTTAGAAGATCACCTTTGTTTATTGACAAAAAAGTAACAAGCACGTACCTAGGAAATGAAATCAAGAGGATAAGATCGGGTCATGTTTTTGTAATAGACATAGCTATGTTGGCTGCATTAGAAGAACAAGCGTTTGTTATAGGTGATGTTATGAAAAACATTGAAGAGATTTATTCTACAAAGACTGAGACCCCGTCAACTACCAACATAACAAGTGGTGCCGACGATAGTATTACTAGTGGTAAAAGACCAAAATATCTATTAATTTTTATAGATGAAATCAATCGGTTCCTACCAAAATCTAGAGCATCTGACAGACGAATGAGTACAGTAGCAGAACAAATAATGAAGACTGTGATTTCTGGCGGCTCAAGGGGCACAGTTTTGTTTTCTGCACAACAATTCAAGAGCTCAACAGATTATACTTTGCATGAGAATACCGGAATGCATATTACAGGAAAGGTAGGTCTATCAGAATTATCAAACAGGCCATATGACATTATCGATGAAAATACAAAAATGAATATCGTAAGATTAAATAGAGGAGAACTGATTATGGTTCATTCTGCGTTTAGACACCCGATCAAAATTACGTTTCCTATGCCCGCTTTCAAGAAGGTGAAAAAGACTTCATCATGACCCATAACCAGCAGAGGGAGCGGTGATGATAAAGGATGGGTAATCCATATGGAGTTTAATATGTGCACATGTATTGACAAACACGACATATAAACAGATAACTAAGAAAATATTCTATCCATCATATAAGTACAATTGCAGAAAAATCATCACTATGATACTAAAAAGTTTACGTTAGTCTATCTAAGGTAGAAAAACTTAACTACTACATTAACCCGATCTTGAAAGTCTCGGACACGAAGTAAAATCCGGTTACAAAATTACTTTCCGCTCTTACGCAGATAGATCGCACTTGACAATTAACGCAGATATATTAGTGAACATATCTGATAATCATGTAAAAAGGCTATTTGCTTATAAATAATAATAGTATATCTCCTCATATGACATCGATCGATCTCACCAATCATAAATTATATCTATGTACAATAATGCATCCATTAAGATAAGTTGCAATTCACTTTCTAGAACTTAATAAATCGATGGTTACTGACTATGGCAGTCTCCACTTGGATCTATCTCTAAGTATAACTGAGGGTAGGGAAGGACTTTAGTAGAATTATTGCTTGAATGGCCTCCAAATATATCCTACTTCGATATTAACACATCCATATTGAGAAATTTATCAATCCTGTCTTGTAAGTCTGAATTAACTTCTACTATAGATCGATTTCCATTTATGGGAACGATGTCATAACGTCTTTGCATTCTATGAAATTCCTTCGCAAGCATTCCCTGATAGATCAAGAATGAATCCAACATATCTTCTGATAACCCAAGGTCAGCACCAGATTCGTAATAATCTAATGAAGAGTTTTTCTGAAATACTCTATGGACTAGCTCACCAGCGTCCACATCAAGGTAAAAAACTAGATCTGGCTTAATAGCAAAACCGAATAGATTATGGGACCATATTCTTCTTATTCCTCTGACAGCATCTCTAGCCATAAGTGTATAAATATATCTATCAGCAAGTACAACGTAACCTGCATGTAAAGCGGGTATTATTTTATTTTCAAGCTGATCTGCAAAATCTGCCGCATAAAATAAACTCAATGTTCTCTTTCCAAGGATAAAGTTTCTATTTGCTTCAAGTATGCCTTCGCCTATCAGTTCTGAACGTCTCAAACCCGTATTTAAAACGGCATGGCCATCTGCTTCCAACTTAGTGGTCACCATTGCAATTTGCGTACTTCTACCTGAAGCATCAGGCCCTTCTATCACAATGAATCGGCCTTTAATTTCAGTTTCCTTCAAATAAGGTATACTGGGCCCATAATACTCCATCGGCCTTGCACCAATAGACGGCATACTTCTTCTTATTCTGAACGAGGATTGTTGTTTTTGTTCTTGTTTCTGTTGTTTTCGTCTAGTCAATTGTCGGCAGTCACCACGACTTTGTTTTGCCTTTCAAATTGTTGTTGTTGTAATCGTAGTTGTTTTTGTTCTTCTTCTTGATGTGGAAGTAACTTCATAATTGTCTTTCTTACTAATTGTTGTTGTTCTTCGATACCTGATGTTCCATCTATGACTACAAATCCCTCAGGTTTAACCATAGATTCATACTGCTCAATGATTCTACTTTGGAAAATTCTATAGCTATCGTACTGGTCATTGCTCAAGTTCAAATCCATCCCCGCCTCATAGTACTTTAGTTTGGGTCTACCAACTAGTATTCTTTCAATTGCAACATCAACAGGTACTCTAAAATAAAATACAACGTCAGGCTTTATAGCAAAGTCATAAACTTTGCAAACCCACTTTGGACTACAACCTCTAACTACATCTCTTGCATAGGCAGTATACACATACCTATCAGCCAGTACAATATATCCAGCACGCAATAAAGGGAAAATATTTCTCTCATATCTATCTGCAAAGTCAGTTGCATGTAAAAGGCTAAATGTAGTTGGAGTGAGCCTGCCTTTTTTCTTACCTTTAGATGTTATCTCTTTGACCATTTCAGATGAATTCCATTCAGTCATAAAAACCGGCAACTGCTTGGATCTTAACCACTTACCAAGCAGCCTAATTTGTGTTGATTTTCCTGTTCCATCTATTCCTTCTACTACAATAAGTTTGCCCTTTACTTCCAATTTCTTGGAATGTTGTGATGCTCTGGGTGAACTACTACTTTTCAAATCCAGAGATTATCTCTCCTTCCAGTATTTGGTGAATTTGCTGCTCCGGCGCCATACCTCGTAAGGCTAATTAATGTTTATTAAATCATATTGTGATTTGATAACATATTGCTATATGCGATATGATAGCACCGCAACGTGCTCAGATTCTTTTTCGATAATGGATACATATAGGTACAGATACATATACATACATGCTAACTAGATTGAAAAAGAAAGAATGCCTGTGCTCAGCTTCTTCTGTATACAGCAAGTCTAGTCTATCAGTATTTTCGCTTAAAGTCTTTATCAAACGTCTTCATATAGATTATGTTACCCTATAGTGAGATCATGTGTTTTAGGTAATTCACAACAATTTAAAGAGCTTCGCAAATAGCTGTAGCAACGATAGTGTTTAGTACTATTGCCTCGGCCGCAACGATGCAATCAGGAAATCAGACGATGACAAGTAAGAATATGGCGAGCGGTACCACTAACATGACTTCGGGAAATGTGGGAAGCGGAATGACAACAACCAAGAATATAACAAAATAGATATTATAATAATTATTGAAATACAAACGACTTTTTTTCTTTATTTTCGCTTGTTTGAAATAAGAATAGTACTAGCTGTCAATTCCAGTAAAGATATTCTTGATTATAGACAGACAAATGGATTTGCTGAAGGGATTTTCGTTTTTGTATGTATTGCTGTTAACATATATTCTCAGAATTGCCACAAATAGTTACTCGTGTCTCTATAATTTGCTTTGATAAATTTCACAGACAATAGCAGAGTGATCATACTAAAGTAGACAACCGAATTAAAGCATGTCAAATAGAACATTAAGAAGTAAATAAGTCAGGCACTAACTTTGATCGAGTTGATCAAATTACTTCCTTGCACAATACTGTTGGTGTTAACAGCCTTTTTGGCTGCGGTAAAGACGATCTTTGCTACGTACAGATCTATTCCAATTGTCGAGGCAATTTCTTCTGGCCCGGTGCTAAGCATAGATTCAATAGTGAATCCTGCATGTATTATTGCATCTTTGAGACCATCTGCAATTTCAAGCATATGAATACCGAAATACATTGGTAATTAAAAACAGTCAACAGTATAAGAAAACCTATCCACCATAGAATAACATCATCACATGATCTCGTTATAGAACAACATGATCTATATCATCACATTTGATAAAAACTATAAACAAGATATGTAAAGAATAGAAATGGAGAGAATGAATTGTACCAACCATTCTAGGATTTACGATTGGATATTTGAAGGAAATTTTGAACGTCTATTTGCTCTTTGTAAAAAGTGTTTATGGACTGCAACGATATTTAAATCCAGAGAAAAGAAGAGCATTATCGCTTTAGATACATGTCCAACATGTTTCGATAAGAATATCC
>DATDFS010000234.1:0-9498 GCA_036522495.1 Nitrososphaeraceae archaeon
GATAGGTCCTACCGTGGATACACCTTGAGTCTGGATACCTGTCTTTTGACCATGTTTATGTCCATGGCCATGACTGCCACTACTACTAAAACTGCTACTACTACTAGTACTACTACTGCTACCACTACCGCTGCTGCTAAATACCTGAAAGTAACAGCCGTTAACTTCATCCCTTGATGGTTCTGGCTTGCTGCCGCCTGTGTGTCCTGTTTTCTTTATACAACTGTAGAATTGCTGAATCTGCTTGTCAATTTGAGGATTTCCTGTTGCTATAGGAATAAGCGGAACTGCACCTGAACTCTTGCCGCTGTGAGTGCTGATGTTCTTTATAGCCAATACCGGAGTTTTAAAGCTGCCTGTTGTTACAATAGCTAAAGATAAGACGATACATATGATTGCAAAATACGATACTTTTCCATTCATTGAAACGAATTAGATAGTAATACTTTATAAAAAGTCGGTTGAAGAGTTTTATAAATAATATTACATCTATTACTATATGAAAACTTTATTTACAAATGTTTCCCTTGTATGTCTATACTAATGAATTCTGGTTTATGGGTTATTGTAATCATTCCGGCGGTAGTTGCTTTTATGTTTGGAATATTCGTAACTATCAACATTATTGCCGATGTATCTATGAGAACTCATACGCCAAATTCAAATTCTGTTGGTCATACCGTTAGACTGAAGGTATTGCCAGGTAATGGTTAAAGAATCACCTTTTTGATTTTTGATAGTTTTTAATGCCGTTGTATTTACCTATTGAAATACGATATTCACCGAGATATTCCCTTATGCGTAAGCCATCTGTAGATTGAATCGACAGTACGACAATACACGATAGAATACATGGTTTGCAATCTTGATCTTCGATCTTAAAAATCAGGTACCGATTTTGCATTGATTAAATGTTCATGATGACACAAAGCGATTTGTCTCTGTTTTTGATCAGAGACGTGGTAGCTATTTTTACATTCTCATTATTTCAGTCAAATCAAAATGAACCTTTTCTTCTTTAATGCATAACACTGGTCCAAGTCAAAATTTTTCCTCTTTCAGTTCTTATGGGTGTCAAGTGATCCGCTTTCATGAGATTAGGA
This sequence comes from Nitrososphaeraceae archaeon, assembly GCA_036522495.1. GTDB lineage: Archaea > Thermoproteota > Nitrososphaeria > Nitrososphaerales > Nitrososphaeraceae > Nitrososphaera_A. Next base: position 1,104 of record DATDFS010000234.1, read on the forward strand.
ATTCACGCAATATTTCACAAACAATAGCTGGTTTCTCAGCAAACGGTGCATGTCCCGCATCTTCCACTATCTCAAGAGAAGCATTTTTAATTGTTTCTTTAAACAGATTTGAGTGTTCAAGTGGTATTAATGTGTCGTTCTTACCCCAAATAATCAAGGTTGGCACATCATCAATCTTTCTTAGCCTATCTAACCCAATTTGTGTTCTTGTACTATTATGATATGCAGATTCGAAAGCATCTTTTGCTCCAGGCATATTAATCCTTTTTGTGAAAACGTCTACCAGTACGGGCAAGACTCTCCAGCTTTGGGCTGCTAATTGTTCAAACACCTTCTTGACCTTTTCAGGTGATGCGCTTAGTGCAGCGTCAAGATACTGTTCTAGTAATGGGGTGGGTTTATCAAGCATTCCAGAAGTGTCTATTAGCACCAACCTTTCTATCATTTTTCTGTTTTCTATGGCTATTTCTGCTGCGATATATCCTCCTAGAGAGTGTCCAATTATGGTTGTCATGCCATCATCCATTCCAATTGCATGCATAAAGTCTAAAACGAATTCTCTGAATTTATTGATCGTGTAATTTAATTTCGGAACGTCACTTCCGCCAAAACCTATTAGATCAACAGCTACCGTGTGGTAATATCTTGATAATGCTTCTGGAATATCTATCCATCTGTCTGATGACGAACCGATACCATGGAGAAACAAAAGATGTTTGAATGCTTCTTTTTTCCCGTGTTCCTTGTACCTAACGTTAAATCCATTTACCCTTATTTTGAGATCTACCAAACAATTACTGCTACTCGTAGTGTTATAGATAAATATCTTTTCAAGTACGACCTAAGGGTCTCTACGACTAGATCGATTCTCCAAGAACACCCAAAGTTAGAGATGATGACTACGAAATGGCTAAAAATTATATAATAATCCCATTATATAAACATGAGAAGGTTGAAATTAATTGTAAGGAGGACGTTCAAGTTTTTACTACCAAGTGCATGCCGCTCATCCTAATTAGTTGTCGAAAGAAAGTAAGTGATTGGATTGAAGAAGACCGAGTCAGAGCATGTAAGGGTTTCTGAGTAGTAAAGATTGGCTGGCTAGTCAGTCTCTTATGCATCATACCCAGAAGGGATATATCTTGGTGATGGTTGCTGAATCTGTGTCTAAATACAGGTGTCCAAATTGTATATCTCTAAATTCTATAGATGTTAACAAGATATACAATGGGCGGCTGATGTTTCTCTGTTCCAAGTGTAGTATTTGTGGCGTTGTTCCGCCAGCTGCCTATCCAGATGAGGCATACTTGGAATTTTTGGACATGTATGATAATGGACAGGTTGTTAAAGCACAGGATTTAGAATCGTTACTGGAACAGGAAAGGCTTTTACGCCCAGCATCCGAGATAGACTCTTTGATTTATCGAAACCATGCTAACGGAGACGAATTGCTTAAAGCAATATTGCGTTCTAAAAAAGATTATGTTGTTGATTTTAGAATAATTCATGAACCTGATCCTGACATTGGAAACGAACTAGAAGTACTTCCAATAGAAGAAGGCATTATGAACGCTTTGTATGCAAGGGATATCAAAAGGCTTTACAAATTCCAAGAGCAATCATTTAAAGAAATTTTACTCGGAAAAGACGTTGTTATCCTTGCATCTACTGCTTCTGGCAAGACAGAGGCTTTCTGTATTCCCATAATACAAAAAATTTTTGAAGCAACCTCCAATGTTTCATCTCTGCGAACTGAGTTAGGCGGGAATGGAAAAGTCTTTGCTATTTTTGTATATCCGACTAAGGCTCTTGCGAGGGATCAATTACATAAGGTAAGACAACTTGCAGAACCTCTAGGGATAAATGCAAGTGTATTTGATGGAGATACGCCAAAAGCTGAAAGAGACTTAATATTAACTACTGCAGTACCTGAAATCATTATCACGAATTTTGATGCAATTCATTATCATCTGCTTAACAGGACAAAGTTTTCCTCTCTGATCAAAACAGCTAGCTTTCTGGTTGTTGATGAGGCCCATATTTATACAGGAGTCTTCGGAGCAAATATCCATTATATCATAAAAAGACTTGAAAGGCTAGTTGCGTCGAAAAATAGGAACAAACTCCAGATAATTGCCGCTTCTGCCACTTTGCCAAATGCAGAAGAATTCTGTAGGTCATTATTCGGAAGAGAAATGGACGTCATACGCGGCAGGGGTCGGAAGGGTAAAATCAACTTCGTTATTTTATTCCCGTCATTTCATTCACAGAGGTCTTTAATGGTTGATTTATTAAAACAAATGACGACAAGAAATCACAAGACAATAGCATTTAATAAATCGCACCTGGGTTCAGAACTTTTGGCATATTATTCATCCAAACAGGGAATACCAATAAGAGTACATAGAGCTGGTTTGCTACCGACACATCGTAAATCGGTAGAAGACTCATTTAAGAGTGGTAAATTAATGGCAGTATCTGCAACTCCGACTTTGGAGCTAGGCATAGATATTGGAGATGTGGATGCTATTATATCAGATATTGTGCCCATTAACAGACTGACTCAAAGAATGGGAAGAGCAGTAAGAAGTGGTCAAGAAGGATATGCATTTCTTGCATTAGGTAATGATCCTATAAGTCAGTATTACAAATTACATCCAGACGACTATCTGGAAGATCAGGAAATTGCATACACTGATCCTACTAATCCATTTGTGGAAGAATGCCAGGTCCTTGCGATGGCCAGTGATAGACCTATTTCTATGGCCGAATCATCCCCCATGTGGAATACGATTCAAAAACTCGTCTCAAAAGATCTGCTTCAATTGTCAGATGGGAAGTTTATCCCCAATTCTAAGAAGGTAATGGACGTTCTCAGAGACTTTAGTATTAGAGGAATAGGAACAGGTGTTGACATAATTTATAATGGAAAATTGATTGGCGAACGTCAGATGCCCCAGGCAATCGAAGAACTTCACGATAATGCAGTATATTTTTTGGCTGGAAGCAGGTACCAAGTCCAAAAGCTACATTTCATTAATCAAAGCCAAAAAGAACGGCGACGAGGACCTGTAGCTTACGCCCAACTGAAGCCAATTCCCCACGATTATCCATACTATACAAAGGCCATAGTTGACGAGTGGCCAACTATTCTGGATATCCATGAGCAAAAGAAAACATACGGATTAGAAGTAAGGTATTGTTCTTTAAAGATCCAAAAGGAAGTTTTAGGATATTCAAATATTGAAATCGGCAAGGAGATTATGCAGGGGACAAAAGTATTACTTGAGAATCCTATAAGATTTGAATTTGTTACAAAGGGATTGGTCTTTAGAGCCCCCAGGCCTAAAGACATTTCGAAGGCTTCAGATGATGAGAAATATGTAGAAATGAGTGCATATCATGCTTCGGAACACGTCATTATAGAGGGAAGTTCGATGGTGACTGGAGGAGCATCGCAGGATTTAGGTGGGATATCTCTTGGATCTACGGGTTCGATTTTCATCTATGATGGAAGTATAGGTGGAAACGGCGCCAGCAGAGCATTATATGATAAATTTGATGAAGCAATAATACGAGCGTTAAGAATATTGTCTGAGTGTCAGTGCAAAAGCGATAGTGGCTGTCCTAGATGCACATACTCATATAGATGTGGAAATAATAATGAATATCTGCATAAACATGCTGCTCTCGAGGTATTAAGTAGGATCATAGCGGGAGACAAGACACAGATAGAAGAAGAAATAATCCACGCGGATAAATCTCTTGTTTGATAAAATGGTTGTAGTGTTGTCTATTTAATTGGCAATTGTCTGCTCGCGGCCCCCGGTAAAATTTACTTCTTTCTGCAATCCTTATTTGTATACACTCGACATTTTTCTTGGATATGTCTCCAGCTACCATTCATAAAAACTTGTAGATGCCTGATATCTTCGCTATCAGTTACAATCCTCTCATGGCCGTTTTTGGGGTTGGTGACAACAAATCTGCTTGCAGGACCGCTATAATTCGTCATAATAATATTGTATTAACCTAATATAAGAACTGTTTGCCAAGATCCTAATTCTCTTTTACAAATTTAACTGATTTATTGCATTCTCAAATACGCTGTACGGCTGAGCACCAACAATCTCAAGTGGCTGCTTGCCATTTCTTAAAAGGACAAAGGAAGGTGTTGCATTAAGACCAATAGATTCTGCAAGCTTAAAGTTATCCGCGACTACTCCTGCATATTTACCGGATTCAATACATAGAGAGAATTGGTTAATGTTTCTGACGCCTGTATTATTTGCAAATTGCTCTAAACTATTTTTTGTAACCCATCCAGTATTTTCTCCTTTCCAGTTGTTATATAACTCGTCATGATATTGCCAATATTTTCCTTGGTCAGCTGCACAGTAAGATGCCTCTGCAGCCAGTGTTGATGCCCTATCAGCTGGAAGGTCATTGATAGGGAAATCTTTGAATAAAAATTTGATCTTTCCTGTATTTACAAAATTTTTCAAGATTGAATCCTTGGTGTCGATATGGAATCTATGACAATAAGTACATTGATAATCACCAAATTCAATTAAAGTTACTTTAGCAGCACTACTACCAAGAGGTGGTGCAGCGTAAATAGAAGGATCAGATAGTTTTTGCGTTATAGGGTAAGATGCAGGTTGTTGTTCCTGCTGGTTATGTGGAAAATTAGTAGAACTCGTGGACTTCAAAAATGAACTACTGCTCGCCATAGCTATACCTATTATGGCAGCAAGAAGAACAATTGCAAAAATCACAAGGGATTTCTTTTTTGTTGATTTGAGTACCTTTATTCCTAACTCGCTTATTATTACTCATATGAAAATCATTATGTGATGAAGAGCTGAATAATAATAATAGTATTGCCTTTTATTCATCTGAGTAAGTGAAGTTTCAGACAGACACCCGTTGTGTCAGTAATGACTTTTAGAGGACAGGACAGATATTTCCCACTGCTGCCAAATATACATATTCTTATTATCCTCGTGAGGGTGGGTAAGCACTTTTATGAAATAGTAACAACCGCATGTAGATATTTATTGTGAAGATTGGCAGACTATTGCATTTATTTTAGAGAAACTTATTTTGTATTCATTGAGTCTGACGTAGTCTAACGTAAGATAATCCACTTCATTCCATACTGTCCAAAAATGTTTTTATAGATATTTCCTTGCTTGCTTGATAAATATTCTAAAGGCTTGACAATAGCGGGACGTTAGAATCTGGTACAATTTGAGAAGAAGACGGTAACATCTGAAAGATATGCCTCAATATTCTTAAATCCTATTTCTTTTATCAGCTTTCAGTAAGCTCAGGTCCTGCAAAATATACCTCCTTTTTTCTTTGAAGCAAAAGACCCTCGTCACATTTCTCCTCTATTGTCGAGATGTTGTGGTATGTTCTTGCATTATACTGTTGAACCTTCAAATTCTAATATTTACATCTAGAATCATGATGAATAATAAATCTTTAGTGCAGGCAGGTTATAATCGCAGCAAGATTATCTATCTAATAAAGAAAAATCCTATTGCAATTATCATATAAACTACAGTCAACATTATTCCCTCAAACCAGTTGCTCTTTCCATCATGTGCTATCAAGTTCAATATTATCGCAGCAAGGAAGACAGCAGCAAGTTCAAGAATTGTAAATACCAATGAGAATGGCCTTCCCATTATGATTCCAGCTATTACTAGAACAGGAACTACGAAGAGCGCGACTTGTGTGCCAGAGCCTGCTGCAATTCCTATGGATAAATCAAGTTTATCTTTTCTTGCAAGAATAATTGCGCTGCTATGTTCCGCAACATTTCCTACTATACCTACTACAATAGCACCCACGAATAACTCACTGAATCCAAATTTTTTTATAGCTGCTTCCACTGAATGAACTAGTACTTCGCTGACTATTATAACACCAACCATGCTAATGAATAACAGCAGAAAGGACTTTTTCTTAGTCCACACCCGATGTCGTTCCTGTTCTTTTTCCTCTTCCTTTCTAAAGGGTTCAAATAAATGTTTGTGAGTAACAAATGTGAATACGATTCCAAGTACATACACAGCTAATAACAGGAAGGCTACGATATCACTTAGGATTTGTATCTTACCGCTTTCAACTGTACTCGATATGATAGTTGGTATAGCCAGTCCTATTATAGCTAAAAATAACATCGAGGATTGAAATCCCGTATTTTCCTTGTTGAAGAATTGTTCTTTTTTTAAACCACCAGCAACAAGACTTAATCCAAAAACTAATAATATATTTCCAAGGATAGAACCTGTAATAGAGGCTTTTACTAAATCAATTAATCCCCCTGAAATTGCGACAACTCCTATTATAATTTCGGCAGCATTTCCAAAAGTTGCATTAAGCAATGAGCCAAGAGTTGGACCGTAATGTTCTGAAAGATGTTCTGTCGAATCGCCGATTAATTTTGCGAATGGAATCAGTGCAATGGCTGCAAAAACGAATACTAAGAAATTATCAACGTGCAATAATTCTAGTGCTACAGCAGCAGGAGCAAAGATTAACAGTAGATATAGCGCAGCTGATTTTATTAGGCCTGATATATCGCTCAATGATGATCTTCAGAAAAGCCCGCATCAAATCGTATCAACAACAACGACCAGACGTGATGAACAAAATCATAACAGGTACTATGATCATAATAAAACCTAACCATCGATAATCAGATCGTTCGTTTTATCTCCAATAATTTTCATATCTTTCATAATTGCAAAGAGAATGGAGGCTACAACAACTTGATTGATAGGGTTATACATCATAGAAAAGCTCTCTTGGTGAATATTATCAGAAAGATGTCTGCTACGCATAATATATAACAATGAGATAACAATGAGAAATATAATATTAATAAATGTATTCCATTAACTGATGTTATCATATTGCGGATACACATGACATAAAGGCTGCAGCAGAAACACTGGTTAGAGAACCCTCTGCATAGTTTCGGTCTTCTTGTTGCAAAACGATTGAATTAACAAACCTCTCAACATGCCAAAGTATGGTAAAACTTACTTTAAACTAAACGATCGATAATAAATTATTTCTATACAGCGACAACTCATCATCATGATTCCTCGATTCCAATTGCACGTATTGGTGAACCCGAAGCTCCCATAAGTTTTATTGGGTGACTAATAGCGTAAACCGTTGATCAGTAAATTTGAATAAATTACATAAATTTTCTATTACTAGAATATTATTCGATAACAGGATTTTGTGGGCTGTGAATTCCCTATTATCACCTATATCAATATTCGGACCATCTATTGCCACAGCATTAACTCTTTTCTGAACCAAGTATTCCGCGGCATCCTTTGTTAGACCTGGATTATTACTGATATAATAATTACCTTTTTCTTTAATTCGTTTTTCCCATCCTGTCGAGAATACAACAGTATCTTTTTCTTTTATTTCATATTGCTATATTTAGTATGTCATCCCCAGTAATCATCTGATTGGAATCTTTTTGTATTTTTAGCAGTAACGCATTATTACAAATAAATCTCTTGATTTCAATTTGATCTATAGCTGCTGCATTAGCATTAAAATGAAATGGAGCATCCATATGAGTTCCTGTATGAGTACCCAAAAACATAACTTCCGAATTATATCCCTGAGTCTCAAGTTTTGACCATTTTAAAAAAGTAGGATTTGGATAGCCAGGGAAGATTCTCATATTTGAAGTGATTTCAAGTGTAAGGTCGACTATTTTTTTCATCAAATATATGTTCCTATGAGATTTTATTAACTGATCTATGCCATCATAAATATTATAAGAAACCCTATTGAAGAACGGTTAGCACAAATCTAGAAGTAATACATAGAATTGGGTGTATAAACAAACACGAATGCTTACAATTCTAATTGATGAAACCGCTGTCATGTCTCCAAAGTATTTTTCGTTTGGCAGACTATGAAATGTGGGAGGGCAAACACACACGTCATATGTGAAATATGGTGCAGCACACAATATATAATAATCACATTATCAAAGGAGGAAATTCATATCAATGTGAAGAACATGAATGCAAGACAGGATAACGATGTGAGAGTATCAAATAAGATATAGCCAGTAGAAAGAAAGAGATGCTGTGTGGTGGTCGTGAAAAGTAATGAAAGTGACAAAAAATATTTATATATGAAAAGAATATTTCTATTGGTCTATCAGTCTAATGAAAAAATTCTCTATCTGCTTCTTTGTAATGTCAAAATTTTGCTCAGACTCAAATCAACAAATACATCATTATCTTCACATCTAACATTGATTGCCTTTAATGTGCTATGATATAAACTAAATTTCTTTCCTCCAGACGTAATTATAATTTTATCAATTACAAGTAATCCA
>DATDFS010000235.1:0-2789 GCA_036522495.1 Nitrososphaeraceae archaeon
GAATATGTAACTTTCAGACATTTATAGGATAATAAATTATCAAGGAATTATATTAAAAGTATCCTACTACAACGTACGATGAATCCCATAGCAAAAAACGCTGTTATACATATAAAATGCGTTGACTTTTTAAATGTCGAAATCGAAGACGATGATTTAGTCCTCCATCATCATAGTCTTGTATTGAACTTATTTACATTTTGTGCAACGTTATCTCTGGGGAATGTTTACTCATATATTTTTGCTGTCGTTATCGATGTTGTTTATTGGTTCTCTTAGCTTTAGCAGATTCTTTAACCTCAGTGACTTTAACATAGTAAATAATCATTAAGATCTATGAAAAGGTAAAGTCCGAGTAGCTCCCGTCGCCATCGCCATTATCACCACCGTTGCAGCCTCCACCATCTACCGACAGAGTGCTTGCATCTACAATTACATGTAAAATTCTAACATAAATATAGGATGATATAAATTGAGTGAAGTAGGTGAGGTTCTAGAGAAGTTTGATGAGCTCGAAAGTGCGATGGGAACACGTCTTGCAAAAGTCGATCCACTATTAATTGTCGATCTAATACTACCTTTAAGAGTAGAAGAAGAATCCAATATACACGTCTGGGTCTTCATAAAGCAAAAACAGAATACGAAGAAAACCAGAGTTAAGATCATAAAACAGGTGTAGCATCTGCATTCTGTGATAGCGAAACCCACATAATACACAGAATTGATATTGACATGCTCAAGATGATAAACGATATTGACGCTGTAAAAAGGAATAAGAGGAAGATGCCGGTTGTGGTATAGCGCCGATAGGTCAGGTTTATAATTGATACAACTAAGACAGTGTGCCAATTCTAAGCAACCACAAGTAATGGGTAGGTTCAAAATATGATTGGAGAGAAAGAGATAATTTCTGAAAATAATTTTACTCTCTAGATATTAATAATTTCAATAAGTTAAAATAAAAAATTTTAATATGATAATCAGATGAATATACCAAGAATTGTTATCGGTGGGGTAACCAGTGCAGTTGGTAAGACTACCATAAGTACTGCAATTATGTATACACTAAAACAAAAGGGATTACACGTTCAACCATTCAAAGTTGGTCCAGACTTTATTGACCCTAGTTATCACACATACGTAACTGGTAGGCAATCACGAAATCTTGATGTATGGATGATGGGTGAGAATGGTGTTTTAAAATGTTTCCATAACGCATCATCTGGAGCCGACATTGCAGTAGTTGAAGGTGTTATGGGCCTCTTCGACGGAATTTCAGGCAAAGATGATTTCTCTAGTACAGCCCAGGTAGCAAAAATACTTAACGCACCAGTTATACTTGTAATTGATGCAGGAAAAGCAGCGCGCTCTATAGCAGCCATAGCAACTGGTTTTTTACATTTTGATAAGAAGCTGAGGATAATAGGAACAATTCTCAATAATGTTGCTGGAGATAAGCATGCAAATTTTATCACAGAAGCTTTTGCTGATAAAGTTAAGGTTCCCATAATAGGCATAGTCAGACGTAGTAAGGAAATTACTATGGTTGAACGTCACTTAGGTCTTATTCCTACTCCCGAGCTAGAAGAAAAACAAAAGAGAGCAATTTTTCAATCGGCAAAATTTGTGTCAGAACAAATCGACCTTGACAAAATAAAATACCTACTGGACAAAGTGCAAACAACTGATCCACTACAGAAACAGCTTCCAAATGGTCAAATAAAGATCGCAGTAGCATTAGATGAATCATTTAATTTCTACTACGCTGACAACCTGGACGCTTTGAGAGAGCAAAAGGCCGAACTCATTTTCTTCAGTCCAATAAATGATTGTAAATTACCTGAAAACATCCATGGGGTTATTCTTGGAGGGGGCTTTCCAGAAGTATTGGCAGATAAACTTGAAAAGAATCAATCAATGGGAAAATCCATTACAAAAGCAGCAGAAAACGGAATTCCAATTTATGGCGAATGCGGAGGATTAATGTATCTTACTAGATCAATTAAAGGCTACAGCGGAAATGAAGGGAAAAAACGAAATATGGTCGGATTGATAGATGCAGATACTTTCATAAGCGGTAAGTTGACGTTGAATTATACTGAAGCGAATTCTAACGCATCCATTTTTGGCAAAATCTCAAAGGTTAGAGGTCATGAATTCCATTATTCCAGAATTGAAAATATTGCCAAAGACTCAAAATTTGCATATGTTATGAGAAGAGGAAACGGCATAGATAATAAAAAAGATGGTTTCATGGTATATAACTGTCTGGCTTCCTACATGCACCTTCACTTTGCAGACAGCAGACTGCCAAAGAGATTCATTGAAAGTTGTATCAAATGTACGCGAAGATGACTATTACAACATAATTCATGATAAAATAGCAAGGACTCGTCAACAACTACATTGATTAGTAAAAAACAATTCCACCATAATAAGCACTGAGTAATACAACAAATTGATACTAGTTAAGGAACTATAATTAATAGCCAACATTCTTGTAAAATATCGACAATACTTCCGGCATTTCTATGAATCTTTAAGAGGTCTATAAGATGTCAATAACCTGCTTTTATCAGATTATTATGAAATCAATCATCTTATCATAGTTCATTTTTGATATAAAATACAATTATGTCCTTGATTTTATGAATAAATTTGTGGATAATTCCTATATATATCTACAAATAATAAATATCAAAAAATGTATCCATAAATGGCTACACCAAATACAAGTTCTACTGATAAGCAAAGAACAAAGATTTTAGTTGTCGATGATGATCATGATG
>DATDFS010000236.1:0-2266 GCA_036522495.1 Nitrososphaeraceae archaeon
ACGGGGCGCAATAATAAAGGAAATCGTGCGCATAGAAAGACCAGAAAAAAGGCATTTCCTTTTTGAAGATGCAGATTTTTCAGTTGCCACCATAAAGAAATTGATAAGGCAAGGAGAAGAGGACACAGAAAAAGCTTTGGCGACAAAGAATAATAATAAATGACAATTTTAAAATGCCGGCTATATCAACACACTCTTTCTTCCCGGTTACCATGTTAGAAGGAGCATTATCAATATATCCAGTATCTTCCACATTCATGATATGTTTTTCTCTCTTTTTGGATTGTCTGAGTATACTTTAATATCTTCTACAGCACCTGTGTAATGTTCATCTTTTGTATTGCAAGCTCGCTTACAGCAGTAGCCTAGTTTCTGTCCTTTAGGTTTTATTTTAGAAAAATTATGAGATTAGCCTTTAGATAAGTGATCAAACCTAGAACACTGTCTGAATCAGATAGGAAAACTGCATGAATCACGTGACGTAACGATCACCTACCATAAGGCCGGATGCGAGATTACTGTTATGAGTGCCTATTTGTTCTCGCTTGTAGGGCTATTGGTCTTTTCCAATTCTTTCTTCATATTGTGACTTCCAAGATCATCATGATGATAGTTTTCCTTCACCACAAATCTTTTAATCATGGATACATCAGGTTGAAATAATAGATCTGTAGTCCAATCACCCATAACTTTCAATTTCTTGTTTATTGTTGGCAGATTAGATAAATAAAATGTACGCCACAGCCACCATGCTATCAACCCGTGGAATTTACGACCGAATAATTGGGCAACGCCAGTTCTCTTACCGATTTGAGCCATTATTCCCTTATTTTTGTAATTAAATGTTTTTTTCTTATTTTTCTTTCCTTTAATTTCATATGAAATATTCTTTGCAGCTAGCCTGCCTTCCTCTATTGCGTTTTGTGCTGTCGGAGGATAATCCTTTCCTGTGTACGGATTTGGTATGGATGCACAATCTCCTACAGCATACACACTTGTATATCCTGGTACTTCTAGATATTGGTTCGTTATGATGCTTCCACCTTTACCATGCTGGCACGGAAGATTTTCTATCATCTCGCGATCAGAAGGAGTTACACCAGCAGTCCAAATCAGTGTATAAGTTGGTATCACAGTACCGTTATCCAATTTGGCGGTATTCGGTGTTGCTCCTTTGACTTGGCTATTCATAATGAATTCTACTCCATTATCTTTTAGTTTTTGTAGTGCATAATCACCTAATTCTTCTCCCACCTCTGGCAGAATTTTATCTTGTGCGCTGACTAGTATTATTTTTACATCTGTCATGTAAATATCTTTATAATATTCCTTAACAGTTCCCTTTACAAAATCGTTCAGTGAACCTACTGTTTCGACTCCGCTAAATCCTCCCCCGACAACTACAAAAGTCAACAAGCTCTTCCTTAGATCCTTGTTATCATGTTCTAGGCTCGCTTGTTCAAGTATATTTAACACATGATTTCTCAAAATAATTGCATCATCCAGGGTCTTCATAGTCAAGGCATGTTCTTGTACATCAGGCATACCAAAGAAATTGCTTTCACTTCCCAATGCGACAACTAAGTAATCATATTTGAGTGTATGACGATCCCAATAAATCGGCCGAAGCTGATTACCTATTGGATGCGATATAACTATCTCCTTGTTCTTCAGATCTATAGAATCAACACTAGCTTCATAAAAGTTGGCTTTCTTGCAAAAGGTCCTAACTGGTGTTACGATGTGTCTTGTCTCAACCATGCCAGCAGCTACTTCAGGAAGCATGGGTGTAAAGAGAACAAAGTTATCTCGGCTTACCAAAGTAATGTCTATGTTGTTGTTTCTCCGAAATTTCCTTTGTACTCTCTTTAAAACTTCAATCCCCGCAAAACCACTTCCCAATATTAATATACGTATGGGACAGCCCTTGCCGTTAGAATTTTCTACATTATTGTGTGACATTTTTCAGACTTCCCACCATTACTACTCTACATTCTTTTATCATTGTCTTTTTTCCATTCATCAAATGCATTTCGTGCCTTTCTTGCCTTGTCATTTATCTGTTGTTTAGTCATAATCTGGTATTCATTAAGAATCTCTTCTGTTGCAGGATTTATCGTCTTTGCTTTTTCATTCTTATTCAAGGATTTATTACTCCCCTGCCAATAATTTTACCCTCTTTTAACATTGTTAATGCTTCAGTTGCCTGATCAAGTTTAAATCGATTTGAGACAAGCGGCTTGATCACTCCCCTCCTTGCCAACGA
>DATDFS010000237.1:0-2597 GCA_036522495.1 Nitrososphaeraceae archaeon
GAGGCATTGAATCATACCATAACAAGCAAAGTAAGAAAGATACCCGGAATAACATCAACAGTGACTTTGGTAGTTATTGAAGAACAAGGCGGAAAGGGACAAGATACTTGACTTCACTTTTGCGAGCTGTACTGATTTTTCGAACATAATATACTTTGAGGATGATCAAACTTCATTGGTTGCGCACTATTTTGTTGCCTCTAACAATTGCGTACATATATCGAATGAAAAGTTATCCAAGGAAGGCGAAGCAGCTTTCATTAAGGCAAAAGAATACAAAAGGTGCCTGTACGCGCGAACAAAGGATGAAAATAAGTCATAAGCGTTTATCTCAAGGAGGAATGAATCCATTATGAGTCGATCTCAGTGCTTTATACACTAGTCACTTTCTTGTTTAGATGGTTATCATAAATGCGTAAAGTTTTACAATCAGTTAAACAAGATAACGATGTGTTTGGAAAGGCAAAATGTAGATTATGTGGAGATAATGTAAGATTTGCATTAAGACATTTGAGGCAAAAACATTCTGATCTATATGACAGGGAGATAACAAAAATGAAAATGGCAAAGATAATGGAAAGATACTTTACCTAAAGTTGCAACCTAGTTCTAGTAGTGTTGTAAAAGGAACTCTTACAGTCTATTTCCTCGATTAAAGCTTTTATCGGCTTCCCAACAGAAACTATAGTAGATATTATCGTGGTTTGTTTCGTTTCCTTCTCTCACCTTTGTCATTCTTTTTGCTAGAGGATCTGAGTGCACTATAAGCATGAGTTTTATCTTTTTTCTTGTGGATTACGCCCTTATGCATTATATGTTCTGATACGATATGGTGATATTATATGCTATCGGCTATATTTTACATTGAATCGGAGAAGGAGTGTGGGACTATAGAATAGACGAAGCGCGCTACCCCACATCTGTTAATACAAAACACATTAGACTATTATTCAGACATATATGGTCTTCCTAAAATTTGTATTACACTTGGCTTTTTGAGTTATCTATTGCATCCATTATGACTTGGGTGGCATGGATACCCAAATTTGTCTTACAGTAGTTCTCGTTCCTGAGTTTTGAATCTAATTTGTCCGTTTTTATTAACTCTGAGACCCTGTTTACTGCTGCGAGATAATTCATTCCTGATACCCAACTAAGTATAATTGTGCATTTATCGCATACTTTACCCCGAGCATTAGTTGCGTATATTTGATCACAAAAAACGCATTTGTTATATACCATTGATTTACTTGATCTTGGAGCATTTATACCAAAATGAACCATATTGAAGCAGGCGATGCACAAATGCTCATTACATGTTGAACATGTATGATATTCCTCGCGTTTGTTGCATCTTCCACATACGGTCATTGCTACACCAAACACTCTATGCAATGACCAATAAATATGACCAACTCTTCATGAATAATAGAACTTCTCATCGCAAGCCGCTTTCCTGTTGCCGCTGTTGTTGTTGTTTGAAGGAAGGCGGAAAAGAGGCAGCAATATCCCATATTTTATAATAAAAGTCTCGCATTATTTTAGCTACATATTCATCTCTTATGAAAACTACACCGTGAAATTTCCTTGGTTCATTCCAGTCAATTAATTCTAATCCTACATCCATACTATCTGATATAAGCATGTTATATGGGACGCTGGATATCCTTCTGTCAATATTACTATTATTTGGATACCATGGGTTTGTTAAAACATTGCTACGTTCTATAGCATTCTTGTCATTCAAATCCAGATCCCTATTTTCATTCGTTTTAATGTATTCTTCAATTAAGCTCACATCGGCTATAACTTTGACCTTTATGTTTCCTGAGCTTGTTTTGCGGAGTATATTGTTGATTATTATTTCATTAAATGATCTGGCTGCAATCAGAATTTCATTTTTGCAGAATTCTACACGTTCAACTGTTGCTGATACCATGTCTTCTAATGTCCATGCAATTTCGATCCTTGGTGCCGATATATTTTCGGCTACATTAGCACTATCAGTTACCTTTTCAACAAATTTTGTAATATCCTCCTCAGAAAACTGTTTGGTACGCTTAAGAGTATCAATCATCTTCATCTGCTTTGTATTTGCTATTTGTTTCATCAGTCCAATAAGGTATTTTTGATAAATGATATGTCCAAGCGTTGTATGAGAATAACCACCCTCTGACTTAGTGACGAGACCTGCATCTGTAAGATGCTTTAACCTGGTGTAGTACCTTTTCCTGGATAGTCCAATAGTCTGGAGTGTAGATGATTCAGCCTTCAGGCCACGACTTGCAAACAGAAAGATAGTAAAAGTGTCCTTTTTCGAGAGAATAGAAAATAGTTTTGTAAAATTTTTAACTAATTCCATGTCTACAAGAAGATCAGTGGCCTTTGTCTGATATATATGAGGAACTTTCTCGCTATTTTAATATTTGTGGGCAATTTCGCAAATTTCAGAGTAAACCTATCTAAACACATCTTTTTAGATACGACACAGTAAGAGACAAAATATTCTCTTATGATATAAAAGTCAAGCCAATCGACACCACGATGAAAGAGTGGGTATTGGGATGGTGTGCATTTGTATTCAGTAAATACTCGCG
>DATDFS010000238.1:0-4488 GCA_036522495.1 Nitrososphaeraceae archaeon
GTTCTACAATTTTCTGACTGCTTGGATCTCTGCTTACTGCAGTTGGTTCATGCTCTTTTTCCTTTGCAGGAGTCATCGCTTCCTTGGACCTATATTCTGTTAATGGATCATCCTCTCTCCCAACTTCTGTGCTTTGTTCATGTTTTGTAGAAGAGACTCCTTCTTTTGCTTCTTTTGCTGTACCAACTACTTTGTCCTTAGCATCTTTTACTTTTTCTTTAACCTTGTCTGCAAGACCACTCATTGTTATTGTTTTACCCTACAAGGTATTAATGACCTGTATACGATATATATGCAGAGACTCTACATTATATTTTTACTATGATAAGGAGTAGAACAGAGGCAACCCAAAGTAATAGCACATCTAAAATAATCCAAGTAAATAATCACTGTCTGATAATAATAACGAAGAACAGTACAAACTACAGTCATGTGATGTTGGCTGTGCTGGTAGACGTACCAGGTTCTTATACTAGTGAATATAGGAGGTTATGCTGATGGACAAGCAGCTTTTTTACGAAGCAGCGGTACCCAAGTACTAGTCTGCATTACCGGCTAATCATGGACCTTCAACTGGTAGTAATCACAATAGAGGACCTATGTGATGAGTATCATGACTAGGTGGGTCTTAGTCAACTCTGTAGCCACTAATGACTAGGCAATGGGGATGAAGTGTGTAGTTTAGTAAAACGTGGCATTAGGACTTCTTACCGGGCTTATTCCTTGCGGTTGAAGAGTAGTCTCGTGATGCGGTTAATGCTGAGATACTGACAATACTTCAAGGACTCTTTTCTTCATAGTAATTACAGTACCTTAATTTTTTCATTCTTTGGGTAAATAACAATAGAAAATTTTGTTTCTGCTGTGAAGGATATTCTGTATCAATGTTCTGTCAATTTCTGTCTCGAACCAGTCTTAGTGATATTCTAAGTCCGTCAAATGAGGAAAACTCTATGTATGTATGAGTGGTGGATGACCAAATCAATAGAAGATGTTAATCTTATTGAGGATTATATCTACCATGCACACGTTTAAGAAGCAAAAACCATGGTATTTTTCTGTTTGTATTTTATAGTATTTACACAAGAAGGTGAACAAAAGAAGGTCTCAGATACCCACAATAGTAATAAATTCATTCTGGCACTTGATGACGACTTTGACAGTTACATTGGTTAAATTCACCTTCCAAAAACATGGATTCAGCATATTTGCTTTTACAGATCCACTTGTGGCATTGGAACGTTTTAATTTAAACCCCAAAGAATACTTATGAGCGCTTTTGAAATTACTGAAAGAGAGTTTCACAAGGTCTTGCAATCTATCACGATAGTTGCTTTTCTTCAAAAGCCACTCTCTACAAAGCAATTAGAACATATGATAGAACAGCAGCAGCTTCTAACTACATAAATGTAAGCAGAATTACTTATCATACAACGTTTAATATGCTTGTTTTCCAAGTCATGATGATATAAGATAATAATGCATCAAAATGTGACATTTTCATCTAGAGCTGAAATTTCAGAGCATATCAAGCAAGCAGAATATGGTGCTCATTATCTTCTTATCTATCCAGAACTTAGCACACTAAGAGAAATTTATTCAAGATGCATCAAATCGGAAATAGAATACAGTAATAACATTGTTCTCATACTTTCATATTATGAAAGTCCTGATAAGCTCAGAAAGATATTATCAGATGGTTTTGATCCAAAGAATAAGGATAAGGATGATACTATTGATGTAAGAAAATATGAGAATGAAGGCTCTCTCGTAATTATGGATTCCCTAAAAGGATATTTTGGTTCTGACCATGATTATGGCGTTGGCAGCGGTAGTAATGGTTTAATGACAATTATTAGGCAGTTACTCGAAAGTGCAGAAGAATTAGGTAAGAATGGTATTTCCGTTTTTGCTGATTTAGGTTCATTCCATCACTATAATGAACAAGATGATTATGGTAAAACATCAACAGATAGACTTGTTGAATATGAATTATCTTTACCATCAAAATATGATGGTATGAAATTGAAAGGATTCTGTATTTATCATAAAGCAGACTTTGATAGGAGACTTACAGAAGAACAGAAGCAAAAGTTACTAAACCATCATGGTAAAGGAGTATTGATAGATCTAAGTCATATGATCCAATGAGTTAGCAGTAGAGGAGATGTTATTAAGTCTACTGAACATGTACTAATGACATCATGATTGAACAATTGTCAGAGATGCACAAAGACAACCAGATAGATTAATTTGACCCTTGACTCATAGTCATATTTTTAGGACGTTGCATACTTGGGCTGTGGTAATACCTTGTGAGTCCAAGTTAACATTTGCTATTCTTGTAGCAAAGGATACAGCGTTCTAATTTGATGCGAATATGTTTTGCTTGGTATTTATTTATTCTAAGGCTTTGCTTCGAGCACCATGTTAAAACCATTGTTGAATGTACATCTGAACTTTGAAAAGCCACTTTCCTTCATTATTTTTTCTATTTTGGATACGCCCGGCATTCCTCCTAATGGTATAATGTCGGCATTATAATTAGTATTAGAAGAGTAAGGAGAAGAAGAAGAACCGGTTGCTCTCTGAGCTAAAGCTGTTGGAACACAAATAAATACCGAACCAGTATAGCCAATCCTTCCAAGCGGGCTGCTCATGTTTTCCTCTAACTCGTCGTTTGATGCCATCTCAACTATCATACATGTGCCATCTGGTTTTAGGGCATTCCTTGTATGTTTTGCAACACTATATGGGTCTGGCATATCATGGAAACAATCAAAGAACGTTATTAGATCATATCCATCAGCAACAGAGGAAGAAGAACCATTAAAATTAGTGGCCGTGCCTACTTCAAATTTAACTCTATCGACTGTAAGTCCTTCCTTTTCAGCCTGTTTACGAGCCAGTTGTATGGATGGTGTATGATAATCAAATCCATAGAAAGTTGAGTTTGGATATGTCTTGGCCATAATCATAGTAGTAATTCCATAGCCGCATCCTATGTCAGCAACTTTTGCACCAACCCCGCCACCACCACTTCGCTTTAGCTTTTCTTCAACTCCATCTAATGAAGGAATCCAGTTAGTCACTAAATTTGCTTTATAGTTGGGACCGCTAAAACGTGCCTGGCCCTCGAAGAAACCCGGGTCGTGTTCGCTCCAATCAAAGCCTCCACCCGTGCGAAAAGCTTGAGTGACCTTTGGTTCAATTTTCAAAGCTGACATGACAAGCTGAAACGCACCAGCAACGTAAGCAGGACTGGATTCATCGGTTAGGGCTATTGCATGTTCTTTTGGCAGGGTGTATGTATCAGTTTTTGGATCATATTTTATATAACCACCGCACACCTGCCCTGCTAACCAGTCTCTTATATACCGCTCGCTTGTATTGGTAATGCTTGCTAACTCATGTGATGTTATACCACTACCACTTTTAGTCTGGGCCATGGCCTTATACAAACCAAGTTTATCTCCAATAAATGCAAGCGCAACATTTGAAGTAGCGCCTAGATCGTTTATGACTTTAGATATAAATTGCTCAATCTTCTGTGGATCAACTTCTTCTTGTTGTTTATTATTTTCTTGTTCTTCTTGTTCTTTTGTCATTTCATACCATACCTAATTATAAGTATTATAGAATTGCAGAGATGTGATTCAGATAAGCTTTACTTCTCTACTTTTGTTTCATCCTGTGATGTTCATATTTTTAGCACGTTGAGTTCTCAGGCCGAGATATTTGCGAACAAACCAAGTTTTATACAGTAGCTTTTATGACAAACAAGGCTATTCTCAATTAAATAATTTTTAATACATTATTAGTGCTACTTCTGGGTATATCTCAATCAGGATGATGAATGGAAACCCCGGTGGGTGCCTGAAGATCACTCCAGTGTCCAGTACATTTTTTAAACTCAATAATATGGAAAAGCCTTCTATCTGACTAGTAACAGTGGTAAATACAACAACGATGGCGACCACACGAGATCTAATCCTCACTGAATTTGAAGATTATTATTATTATCACATATACATAGACTCACTTAGTGTTTACCAGTTTTTCAGATTTTGCATTGCTCTCCTGTCTCGTTCAATGGCCTAACAGAAGGATTCAAGTGGAAATAACTTTCCATGTTAGACAGCTCCAAAATGGTAGACCTACCAAGATTTTACTGACTTCTTCATGGGAACAAGCATTAAATGTAAAATGACCCACATAATGTAGATCATTTTGAAATACCTGCAGATCATGTAGATAGTCTTTGACTTTATTCTTCCTTGTTTGGGTGGCATTTTGAGCCCTCTTGTCCCTAGGACCAAAAGCTCATTTAAAATAAAGTATCCTTTCAAAAACTCCTTTTCAATACTGTTCTATTTTCAATACGGAGTATGTATACAAAATGACGCATAATAATATGTCATCTTGGCTTTATGAATAGATTTTATATAACCTCTCTTGACGCTTTAACTTCAAAAACCAAGAACTCGC
>DATDFS010000239.1:0-3763 GCA_036522495.1 Nitrososphaeraceae archaeon
ATTATAATGATTCTTTGTTGAAAGAGGATGAGTTCTAATCGACGTAAGTTTCCTAAGATGGGATTAGACTTAGATGTATAGTATAGACCTAGTTTCTTGACCTTAGAGAGTAACTATTTGAATACCTCTTTTGATTAAAAAGCATGGCTGAATTAGGCATAGCAGAATATTTTGGCATGGCTGAAGCACCTGGAATAATTGCTACATTGTTCGTAGTTTTGTACTTCTCTAGAAAACAAATGCAAAGCTTATCAGTAGATATAGAAACAAAAGTTCTGAGTGATTTGGATGAAAAAATGCATCCTTACTCAAATGGCAATTGAGCGACCAGAGTTAATAAGGATAATCAGCAATAATGAATCAGATTTGACAGCACAGACTGTCTATACTTATCTTATCTTGAATACCTTCGCACATATGTTTCATATGGGCCAAAGAAAAGTAGTAAGTGACAACGAATGGACAGGGTGGCTGCGAGTGATGAATAGTTGTTTTGATCAAGGCAAGATACGAGAGTATTGGGAAAGCGATCTAGAATTAGAGAAATGGTTTGATCCTGCCTTCGAAGAATTTATCAATAAAGAAATATGATTCCTACAGTTAAAAAAAATAAGTGAGCCTAAGCTATGGCATTCGCTCTAACAATAATCGTTATTAATCCCGACCAGCAATATCTTTTTCTGCGATTATTCTTGTAGGTTTTATTCGTACAAGTACTGCACCTTCGCCACTATTCCTTTTACCATAGGCTTCAGCATTTTTCTTGCCCATATATCGTTCTGCTATTTTAGTGGCCCATTTTAAAACCTCCTTTTGTTTGTAAGTGTGTATTTTTGCAGTGCCAAATATTGTTATAAAAGAAAATGGTCGTGTCTGATCGTCTATACAAATACTTACCCTATTATCTCGCCTAATATTATTCGCTTTCGCTGATGTGCTATCAGTGGTAAAAATGATATCTCCTATTCTCCTTCTTCTTTTGCTATTCTCATTATCCAATACAAACCAGATTGGAATAACATGGGAACTTCCATCTATTCTGACTGTGGCGAGTTTTCCTGTTAACGTATCTTGCATAACAAATCTCGCAATTTCCCCTTTAGACATTTCTGTCATTGTTGTTATTATTTTATCTTGTTCGTTGGATATAATGTGTGTTCTTTCTTATCCCAATTTCAGAATTGCTATTCTTGGCCTTCCGTAGTTATTTTTAATGGGAAATGCTGTATCTCTGATCCTTACGCCATATCGTTAATATCAAAAAACTAACCAATGACGATGCCTTTACTATGATAAATGAATTGCTGGATAAATGCAGTCAGCTAGAAGATTAGATTGCTACTTCAAATCTAGAATAAATGCTCTTGATAATGTAATCAAGAATGGTTATCTCCTTATGAAATTGGACACATTAAGTTTAAAAAAGAAAAGTTTGTTTGATATTTTGAAACCAACAGATAACAAAATGTAAAGAGAAGATATCAAATAGTCTCTACTCCCTTGTAAACTTCATATAATTGACATTTCATTTCTACGATTGTTCTTGTGTATCACAGATTATTAAAATACTGATTCCGATCCGATCTGTGAAATATAGAAGCAGATTACATTGAGTGTCAGATCGGAATCAGTCAGCTCCATTATATAGTTTCTATTGCGAGTAGAATAGAAATAACCTTTTCAGATGTTCTTTTTTGTTAAATCACTCATTATTAACTAATGTGCACTAGTTACTACTTTTTATTCTGCATGAAGTGTACTTACATATGTATGCAGAGTACCTTCTGATTATAGAATTTCATAATAATATCACATCAAAATCAACAATACTGGGAGAAAAGACAACATTTTGGGAGAATAACTTTCCACACTGAAGTAGATTTTAAGAGCAACAAAGATATCCCAACTGTAATTCCATGAGTCATTATATATATCGTTGTTATAAATACATGAATGAATCTACTCGTGTCAGAGTTAGAAAACTAGAGGGTTACACTAAAGGGTCATGTTAACTTAGCAATAAAGATCTATCTGCGACCATTACCTCTTATTCTATAGGTATGGTTGAAGACGAGGGAACACCAGCAGAGGTAATAATCATGCATACATACATAGTCTTATATTTTCTAGTCTTAAGTTTCAGTCGTTTGAGTAAGAAGGAAGGAGCCAAGTAATGTATGTTAACAGGGGCTACTAAAGAGAGTAAGTATATTTAATAAAAGGCGGTAAAAAAATCCATTATATAATTATATTATTTTGTCACAATACCTACAATAGAACGTCCAACTGTAAAATATTATTAGAAAGAGAGAATAGATGAACATGAGCAACTTTACGACAGTAGAATCTATCCAAAATGTTGGATTTGTTGGTACTGGTCGAATGGGAACATCAATGGCTAATAATATTTTAAAATCAGGATTCAATCTTGTAGTGTATAATAGAACATCAGAGAAGAGTCGTGTTCTAGTCGAAGCTGGAGCAATTAGTGCATCTAGTCCAAAAGAAGCTGCTGCAAAATCAGATGTCTTACTGACTAGTCTAAGAGATGACCGCGCCCTTTTGGATGTCATCAGCGGTGAAGAAGGAATATTATCAGGCTTACAACCAAACAGAATCCATATAGGAACGTCAACGATATCTTCATCGCTTTCCACTAGATTAGCTGAAATGCACTATTCACAGGGCTGTTCATATTTAGCTGCTCCTGTATTAGGTAATCCTACAGCTGCTCAAGCAGCCAAGCTTACTACGTTTGTAGCAGGTCATCCAGAGGCTATTGAGCGATGCAATCGATTGTTTAAGAGCTATTGCCAAAAGGTAATCAACGTGGGGAAAGAGCATGCCAGGGCCAATAGTTTGAAACTTTCGGCGAATTATATAATGTTAGTGCTTCTTGATCTCATGGGTCAAGTATATGCTTTAGGAGAAAAAAGTAACATCGATTTGCAGCTGATGAATGAGTTAATAGATATGATATTTGCCTATCCAGGATTAAAACAATATGCAAACAGAATCCGCACAAGAGATTTTGATAATGTAGGCTTTGACCTTCTATCAGCTTTTAAGGATGTTCAACTCATACTTCAAAACTCATCTGAGGTTCGTGTTCCTCTTCCATACGCTAACGCTATCAGCGATAAGTTTCTTGCAGCAATTGCAAATGATCTGGAGAAAAAAGACTGGATTAGCATATATGAGATTACACGTATGCTTGCGGGACTAAAGAAGTAAAATACCATTTTTAATGCTAAATTTGGCATATATACAATATCTAAATTCTGAAATGTCCTTAATAAAATATGATGACATTTTATGATAGATAAAAATCATCAGTATAGAATAGAGGCTGTAGTATTTAGCGTGCCCTGCACTGAAGAAGATCTAAACGTTCTCTTAAGGAATAACAATTAGATAATTCCATCAGATTTGTAAGCATGGCTAATAACATAGGTAGATTGATTGCAACAGCATACATACAGAAATGGCTTAATTCCTGTAATGGATGAATAGAACATCACATCATGCTATGCTCTGCAATCTGTCCTTCGAGCTGCAACACTCGAAGAATGTGAGTCAAAAAAGTAGGCTAGAATATTGGATAGGTAATTATGCGAGGCTTCTCCCGTGCAACTGTTCCAATAAGGGTTGCCATTGATGATGAAAGCAAAATTTTATCTACGACTTTCATTTGATTTGATTTGATTTGAAATCTGCTGTAATAGATGATATTGAAGAAAAAGTCGTCCCTGTTACAGAAAAG
>DATDFS010000240.1:0-3115 GCA_036522495.1 Nitrososphaeraceae archaeon
CCATAACCAGACTACTACTTCTTCTTCTCTCTACCTACTCAAATCACTGTTTTATCTATATAATGAATTGCGATATTTTAGTTCTCTTCTTCTGCCATACCTTTGTTGGTCGGTTTATAATAATGTTGTATCCAATTCCAGATTGATTGATACATGATTTCTTTTGACAAATGGCAATAATAAATGCTCTGATGTTTTCTAAGCGAAAGACCAGGAAAGTACAAGTAAGTGTAGGGCGTAGTAAATATGCTTCGAAGGCGTTCTGCTTCTTTTGAATATGACCATTTAAAGAAGTAGGGCGTCTTAAGCTATAGATTTATCGTTAACTGAACAGAGCCCTTTCAACCTGAATAACATATTGTCGATTGTTGGAAGAGTATCACACATAATCAGAATTTAACAAGGTATCAATGTACTGTCAATTTGATTTTTATATGATTGTTCTACAATCGCTTTTAACTATTGATTATTTCATGTCGACGAAGATGAGCAATAAAGACAACAAAAACCTTGAATCAGATCAGCAAAACCAAAAGAAGATTGGACGGGCAGAGTCATATCCTGAGACCCCGGGTTCAGCAGAGAGTTTACGTGAAGAAGCTGCAGAAATGACGGACGGAGGACAAGATTCAAAAGGACCAGCATAAATAAACATTAACTCCCATAATTTTTTTTATTTTAATTTATCGTGCTCTTTTTCTGATAGTTTCCTTACATAAAATATTTTGAACTTCATAAAAAGTTAGAATAACTTGTCCCGTCAGTCTGTGTCATATTTGAAAACACGTTAATTAACAGATTAATCAATGTTTGTTGAAGATTAAGACCCTAACAACCTCTCTCCTTTTGAATCCTAGGCCAGTTGTACCTCTTGATTCTGACATTCCTTTAGCATTTGGTCAAATAAAATCGCATTTTCTTCTCTTAATGCATATTTGAAGCTACCATTAGGCAGAAAAAAGAGTAAATTGAATAGTAGTGACCGTATCTTCAAGGTATAGTTATCCACCGAAAATTTAAATTAGAACGGTTTAATTAAAAATAGATCTTGTGACACTAACAGCTGCAATTGAATTAGCTGCATAGTGTGAAACAGACTAATAGTTATCATGTACTTTAGGTAGAGTATACACAACAATAAGTAAAGAAAGAAAAAATTAAGTTTACAGGGACCTTGATTATCTCACAGCCATCTGTCTATCTAATAGAATACACAACACAAGATCCTTCTTTTCATCTTTTAGATAGATAGAGGGAAAGAAAGGATTATTATTCAAACTTAACACAAAACAGCCTTATTTCATGCTCAAATAAAAGTGATTCTTAATGGATTGAATTACTTTACTAATTGACATAAGATAGAAGTGTAATTCTTATGTAGTATGGCCCAAACTGGCCGTATTGTCAGTCTGAGTTGCCAGAGGTAGAGAAAATATTCTTGCAGCAGAGTCTACAATACTGATTGTTAGATTTATACTGATATCGTTAAAAGAGCCTAAAGATCCTAAAGAACTTGCCTGGTTTGCAGATGAATTATATTCAATAGCTGAGAAAAAAATTATCTGTTTTTCGTCTTGGAGAGGAAAGAATTATTTCAGTTCCAAGTTATATAAATGTACAAAAGTAATACCAGTTGATAAGTTAGCCTTAACAATAACAACTTTTACGGATATGAAAAAGGTGATTTGATAGTCATCAATGAAAAAAATAAAGACGATTGTAATTCTAAAGGGAATGTAGTTGAATTAGTATATTCTATTATCAAGAGTCGCAAGGGTTACAGAATTACGATAAAGCAGATTGAAGAAGCAGTTGGTAGCCAGCATAAAGTAAAATATGCTATAAATCATTTGCTAAAAGAAAATAGAATTAAGAGGATTAGGTTGTTGGGAATAAATAGGATTGAATATTCTTACAAGATACAGACTAATAATATCACAAATTATACCCAATGGTATTAATAATTGTCTTTTCAAACTTGTCAGATTCTATCAGTTTCTATGTCACTTGCTTCGGGAATATACACTAAAAACAAAAACACGACCTTTTTTAGCTTCGGTTAAACCAAATCTATAGTCATAAAGTGGCCGAATCATCCTTATTGCCAAACTTTGAAAAGATACTCTATGATAGAATTGAAGACCTCAGAGGTAGAATACATGAAGCACACAATCCTATATATAACGAGAATTTATCTATCGAAATAGAAACATTACGATGGGTTCTATCCCAGCTAGATAGGTCAAAACAAGAATAGTATTACTTTACAAGAGCTAAACAATTAATGTCATTACAGTGAATATGTGTATATATCTTCGTTGGCTCGTATTATACGCTTGGAAAGAATGACATTATAGCGATACACAGCTATTTGTCTTCTAATTTAGGAATGCTGTGGCATAAGGAATTGGCAGGAATTCTATCAAGGTAATGTCTTCAGACTGCATACCGTGAAATTTGATGGCGTGCTCAGCAGCATTTTTCAGGATCTCCTCCTCTGTCTCGCCTTGGATAACATAATCACAGTCCAGTCCGGTCTCACGGCATAGTAATGTTAACATATATCATATAATTCAACGAAGGATTATGTTTTAAATATTATAGTCTTTTCTCCATATATCTACCGAAGACAGATAAATGAGTACATAAGTGTTAGTAGCAGAGTGTTACTATTACTAAGCAAATAATGAAAATATTGGCTGTATTATCTGTAGCAATATTACTATATTACTATAGACAATAACCAAAATATAGAAATCATTTGTTGTTGGTGCTCTTCCTAAGACAGACAACTAGTTGCTAAATAGCCGCCCATACTTATCCTCATTAACACTATGCGTTTAGGATCTATCCCTAATCTGGTCAATGTATAACAACACTATCCCCAACAATTCGACACTGTAAAAAAGAATCATGTTAAATTGGCTTCATACCTGTTCACCAGGTATACACAAGCTCTTGGATGTGTACGCTAATTTATGAAACTCCAGAAGAATTCTCGTATACTGTAGTATTTTTCTCTATAATATCCTTCTTCAAAGAAACTATTTGATCTTCTTTTCTAGTTTTCAAAACGGTCATTAATTCTGTCTCTAAAATACGTGGCAGCTTTCGT
>DATDFS010000241.1:0-2463 GCA_036522495.1 Nitrososphaeraceae archaeon
TAATCAATCAATTCAGGCTCAAAAAAGATTTAATGCATTTCTGTTTTATTATCACTACATCCATCACAAGAACCACTTTTAAAATAAGACATGCAGAAATTACCATTTGCAAATTTATCATAGTTCATGGTCATAGTTGACCAAACTTTAATGATCTATATATAAACAATAGTGGATAACAGTTTAGAGATAGATATATGTCACAACATTCTACTCAAAATATATCACAAGAGGCAACAAAACTAAAGAAGTTAGCAAAAGCTACTGCCAGATATATGGAAATGGAACAGTTTAAACACTCAGACCATCACACTGGCTATTTCTGTTATAACTGCATATACTTTATCAAACCAAATCATTGCGGTATAGTGACAGACGAAGGACCGGATGCCTTCGGTAAAACCTCTGGTGAAATAGCACCTCATGGAATATGCGCATTATGGCAACCGAATGAAAGCGAAATACATTCTGCTAGCAGCAGAAGTAGTAGTGGCCAAGGAAAATCAGACGAGTCTACTACTAATGTGTCTGCGACCTTTTCATGTGAAATGTGCAATGAGAAATTTAAATCTAGAGAAGAACTAAAGCAACATACTATGCAAAAACATAAAGCACAATAGATAATAAGCAAGTGAATTGCTTTTTCACTTCGTATGGAACAATTGGTTTACCTTCCCTTTTATGTAGATTCTGAATGATGGATCGTTCTTCTCTCTTGACCAGTAGGATGATTATATAATGTATATTCAGGGATTTAACTCCATGCGTTAATCTTTTGACAGAGCATGTACTTAAAATTAGTGATCCAGAGCTTTGCAAGTCTTATATGGATTTATTATATTTCATTTCTTCCTCAGTCGTGTTTCAATGCCAATCCAACTGTGTAGTTGTTCACTAAAATGGATTGTCGTAACATACATGAATGGTCAGCGTGTAAACTACCATCAAGTATCATACATTGATAGAAGTACTACTGCCGCTTATCTTTCATTCCAGTCAACATGTCCAAATAAAGTAGTATGCAGTTTAACAAACGATTAAAAGAAAATAATAACCAATTGGATTTACTGACTGATTATTTGTCCGTAAGACAATATTTTTGATGATGGATAGTTTTCGAGTTGGAAAAAGCTATTAATTAATTGAAGGCCATGCTGTAAAGATGTTGTTGGCATTACTAACCCCAGATCAGGCAAATCCTCAGATTATAGGATCTTCTTTAGAATCACTCATTAGACCTTACGTTAGTTATCTTACATTTGGAATAGACGTTGCAGCAGGAATAATCATAGGACTATCAGCTCTTGCCGCATTAATATCATTCTTTAAGATACTTCGTAAATCACCAAAACAGCAAACTCAAGATAAAGAGACTATTAGGTTACGGTTGGCAAGAGGAATGCTATTAGCATTAGATTTTGAAGTTGGTAGCGATATTCTAAAGACTATCTTAATTCCATCTGCAAATGAGTTGTCAATACTAGCAGTTGTTGTAGCTATACGAATAGTACTTAGCTGGTCATTGTCAAAGGAAATCGATAGACACAATGTTGACATTGCAGAAGGCGATGGGAAACAATCATCGAACAAGGATTGGCAGAAATAAGATGAATATAGACAGTAATTTTGGATTGGGCAATAATATAATGACAAAAGAGAAATTATCATAATGTCATTTGCGTTTAATTCTCACGATATCATCTTTTTGATCACATCTTTTATTGATGTATTTGCAATAATTGTAATAGGAGTCTCAGTGTCATTTAGTATATCGCCTATTCTGAAAACCATTATCAAGTCTAACCCTTTTACTTCGAAATCTTCCGAAGGGCATTCAGATCAAGAAGGTGATCTAATGATAAATAAAAGAAAAATAGCAAAGGAGAATTTTATCAAAGGATTGCTTTTAGCATTAGAATTAGAGTCAGGAAATGCCATTCTTAAGCTGGGCATCTTTACTTCCATACTGACAGGAACAATAACAACATCTACACTTAACATGAATAATTTCATATTTTTTGTAGGAGTGCTTTCAGTCAGAATTGGAATCAATCAGACACTTAGGAGATTTAATGCATAAAGTCAACTTTCTTGCCAATGTGTGTCTTATTTGAATTTGATTAGCTGATTGGATAGAATATAGTGGAGCTTTAAACCTTTACCAAAGATGTCACATAAGAACTTAGGGAAATAAGATAGAGTTAAAAGGTTTTTTAGTAGACAAATGGAAAGTTGTGTATTGATTAACTCAAGAACATCATTATGTTATTATAGCAATATCGCATAATGTCAAACAGCTAAATAATTTTGTACCAGCATTATCTTCTTCATGCATATCTACCAACGACTGGTAAAAGGACAGCTATTTATATACTAATTTGATATGAAGAAATATCTTAGTGTGTGAGCATTAGAGCATTCCGAGGCACTATTACTACTACTGTTGTAGTATTAGTAGTCATT
>DATDFS010000242.1:0-5303 GCA_036522495.1 Nitrososphaeraceae archaeon
ATTCCGCTGCCTCTTTTTCCAAGCTTGGGAAAAGGTACAGAATTGATATTATTATAGTCTATGTCTGTGTCAAATATGTAGCCAGTTTGTTCGTTATTGGGTGTTTATGGAATCCAGTGTCCTACATTCTGCAATGGTAGCTGTTGCATTTAGCATATCCTCCGCTCAATTAACTCTGCCATATCAGATAAACAATTCGCAACTCTCCTGATTCCCCAGGTAATCCAAATTATCAAGTCATTTAAGACAACGTTGATGCGGGTTCGGTTGTTTCCTTTGTGCTTATGTTTTAGATAATTAATCTACACTCGCAAGCTGTTATTTATTTATTTTAGGGTGAGGCCATCGTCAGATGAATTCATTTGAATATCAGTCACATTGCTACTACTTTTTTGACGGACACTGCATATTTATACAGAATTCCCATGGATGTTTTGACTGATGAGCATAGACAGTCTTGACTACGGGCCATCGGCATACAGAACAGATCTTACCCGTAGTTTTTATAGATCCCTTCTGTGGCAATGGGGCTGTTGCCTTACATATACCAGATGCATAGTTAGAACATCCTACAAACCTCTTTTTGGTTCCACTTGATCTTATAACTTTCAAGTCTCCCTTCCCGCAAACAGGACAAGTGCCTAGTATTATCTGTTGTTTGTTCCTGGTAATTATTACCGCATCAGTTAGTTGGCGGCCTATTTCAATCTCATTGTCCTTGAAAGAAAGAGTTGCTTCCTTTAATTTATCTATTGCATATTCTAATGTAGATGCGCTTCTGGTTTTGCCTGATTCAATTCCTTCCAGCTGTTCTTCCATAGATCTGGTAAGATCTGTAGATACTATGTTTGGTATGTACTTGCGCATCGATTGTATTATTTCAAATCCAATATCGGTAGCCTCAATTCCAACTCCTGCTCTTTGTCCATTATTTTCTTCCTTTGGATGATAACCCCTTCTAATATTACTAATATAATTTCTCTTGAACAGTGTGCTGATTATATCGGATCTTGTGGCTTTAGTCCCGATGTTTTCTTTCTCCATTCGTTCTAATAAGCTAGCCTGATTGAATCTAGAAGGAGGTTGGGTGAACTTCTCAGTCATTGTTACGATGACGGTCTTCAATATGTCGCCATTATGTAGCTGTGGTAAATGATTTTCAGTTCCCAGAGCTGGTCTATTTATGTATGGTTTGTAAAAATACATCCACCCTTCGTATATTGTTTTCTTTGCATCGGATTTGAAGATATGGTCGTCCTTGACTAGAATTGTTACGATTGTTTGTTGACTTATGTTTGGTTCACCAAAAGTTGCCAAAAACCTTCTGATTATGAGATCAAATAATTTGAATTCGACAGCCTCTAATTTACCCATTGGTTTTTCTCCCGTGGGATAAATAGCAGGGTGTGCTGGATCGGTTTTGCTACCTTCGTTTGGAGAAAGATAATCTTTCGATAGCAGATTCATAGCCAGATTTGTATAAGGGCCCTCACTACTCTCATTGCCGCTTCTTTTATTGCCATCACCTACACCAGAATAACTAATCTTGGAAAGACCCAGAATAATCTTTTTATAGTTTATCAAGGGTGGGAGCTTTTGACTTGAAGTCCTCGGATAAGAAACTAGTGCGTTGATATACAGTTTCTCAGCAATGGTTAAGGTGTAGCTTGGAGAAAATTTGAATACTCTATACGCTTCCTTCTGTAGATCACCCAGGTTGAATGGATGTGGAGCTTTAAGTGTAATCTCCTGGTGCTTAATTTCGATAACCCTGCCATCTTCGTTTGTACAGGCTTCCACTATTGAAGCGGCTTTAGATAACGCTGTTACTTTTTGCTGGTAATAATGAGCCTTAATTATCTGCCCATCTTTTTCAAAGTCTCCGCCTATGACCCAGTAAGGTTGTGGAATATGTTGTCTTAAATCCATCTCCCTATTTACTACAAAAGCAAGAGTCGGGCCTTGCACCCTACCAATTGATAAGTTACAATACATTTTGCCATCATTGCTGATCTTAAAAGATTGTGTGAGAGCCCTCGAGAGGTTAACTCCATAAATAAAATCAATCATATGACGGGTTCTTCCAGCTTCAGATAATCCTTTGCTGGGCTTTAACAGATTGTCAAATGAATTTCTTATTTCCTCATCGGTGAGAGTTGAAAATTTAGCTCTTAGCGAGTTTTCATATTTGTTATTACACGCATACTCCAGAATATTATAACCGATTACTTCACCTTCCTGATCATAATCACAAGCATGAACAAACCTTGTAGCTTTTTGGGAAAGTACAGATATTGTCCTTATGATTCCTTCAGATATCCTGGCAGATGGTACCCATTTAACATCAAATACAGGATAGACACTTCTATTCCGTTTGGGATCAACTAGTCCGTATAAGTGACCTATTGCTGAACATATTATAAAGTGCGTACCATCCCAGCCAGTCGCAGAATAAACCGGTGGTAGCAGCACTCTTCTTCTTTCTCCTTCTCCAGCCAGTCCTGATATTCTTTTAAGTCTGGAGGTTCCTAGAGCCTGTGCTATTCTAAGTGCTGCAGCAGGCTTTTCACAAATTACAAGTGAATATGGTGGTTCGGCAATCCTGCTTAAACTCAACCTAGTGTTTTTACATTTATCTAGTTATTTATCTATCTATCACGTTTTATATGATGATATCCTGATTTTTCTTTAGAGAAGTTACACAACACATGTCTCTGATTAATTCATTCATAGTAGAACCATTATTTATATAAATATTCATCCGCCAATAGGCGCTCTGTCATTGGAAGAATTCTTTACTCGGTAATCCTTCGATGTCCCTTATGCTGATTCTGTTGTTTTATTAGTTGGCTTTGCTTTTCTAATTAAAATCGCATGACAAGATGCGATATATGGTAACGATTCTAATCAATAACTTTGATTTTTCTCGCTCCGACTTGATCGACCATATAAAAATCACTGGCTAGCTGAATAATATCCCCTGGAGATATTTTGTAATGGCTTCTCTTTTCCTTCAAAGGTATTCCAAATGGTCTTTCTTCTTCTCTAAACTTCAACCAAACTCTACCTGCATTGAGAATATTCTTAAATTCACATTCCCAGACAAAATCATAAATTGTACCTAATGCCTGCCTACTAATTTTATTACCCTTTAGAATGATTTCAGGATCAGGTTCTTTGCAGAAGTAGACTCTTACTTTCATGTACTTTTATTGTATCGAAATAATAGTATTTTATAGACATTATATCTTTGGTGGAATCCAAGACGCATTTTGACCCAATTTTTCCCGTCTTGCCAGGATTTGAATTTATAAAACGATAATACTAGGGCTTAATTATAATATCAGACACATATCCATATGGAAAAGCCTGCCTTGTCTTTAAGAATTTTGTTACCATGGGCATGATTCAATCACAGTTGTTGTTGCAGCCCAATGTGCCAAAGAACAAGGAAAGCTTGAACTTTTATGAGAAACTATATAACAACAGGAGAGGAGAGAATTCTAGTTGGGCTAGTAAAGACAATATGAAAAGATTTGCGTCACAAATATCTGGACTGAATACTCAGAAGTTTAATTGATACCTGGATGGTGGAAAATGCAACTCATTAGTTAATAATGACAAATCTTTTGCCATCTCCTCAGAATTCCAAGGAACACCTCTTTCGTTATAGAAAGGAACGACAGTTCTAATCAAGAGAATTTACTTGGAGCATATACCCTTTTCCAGCATTCCAAGCAATAATCGATAAGAAAATTAGTAATAGTGGTGGAGGTTGGGAGTAGGGAAATGTGATTCAACCTAAAAAAAGGAAAAGATAACTACTAACACTCCATTCCGGCTTCCTCTTCTTCCTCCTCCTCGCTGCAACAAACTATGGCTAGAAGAACAATCTATGCAATGCTTCTTTCAATCAAAATTGTCTTTAGTAGCTGGATATATATCGTCCTGGCAGGAGCAGTGGCATCAATATTTTGGATTATTTTCAATATCTTTGACCAACTGCTCTTTTTCTCTCCAGTTTGTATTTTACCTACCATGCGATGCATTCGTAGGCTTTGTCCTTTCAAACATAACTGCGATTCTTCTGGGCATCATGGTGAGCATGAACATATATGTGCTCAAACATTCGCATAGGTCAGATACAAGTTTTGCTTCATTTTTCTCAGGTTCTACTATTAGCGTAATTTCAAGCACATGCACAAGTTGTTCTTCACTGGGCTTTCTTCTTGTTTCCGTACTTGGAGGAGCAGGGTAACAGCATCTATCTACAATCCTTTCAAATTATCAGATGCCGCTTCGCATAGTCTCAATAGCACTTCTAATATCGGCATTTTATTCTACAAGCAACAAGTTAACTAAAAGGTGCAGCATAGATTACAAGACAGATAATGAACTATAATGCAGGTTGATTAATTATATTCATGTGATCTGGATATCGTTAATTTTTTTCCTGATCTAACAAGGTACTTGAAAAGTACAATTAATGTCATAGCTCTTAAATTACCTTCTATTTTATGTCCAATCAAAAACAACCCAATTGCTATAGACCATAAGATTACTCCATTTATAGAATTTGTATACAAACCAACCAGGCTACCTAAAATTAATACTATCCCTGTAATGTAAATGGAAGCTCCTACACAATGCAGGATTCTATTAATCGGATGTCTATGAGTACTCTTTATGGCCTTAATAAGACTAAACGACATTAGTTACAAATATCTTTTGAATTTATTATTCTATAAACATATGGATTAGATAATAGCAAATACCTTTAATGTTGTTGGAGGGTCGCAAGAAGAGAAAAACTGAAGTCAGCTCCATAGGAGTGTAGGACACAGATTTATTGAGTTTCAAAACATATACGACAATTCTCTACCAAAAATATATTCAGCCTTGTCATGAAAGAGAAAACGGCACCTTTTCATATTTGACTTGTAAGGTATTCTGTGATATCGCCTGACTCCAAAATAACAATTTGAGATTGGTAGATACAACATTAACTAGTTGGATTTATCGCATCCCCTTTCATGGTTCCCATAATACACACATTACATGGGGTCTTATCATAAACATCTGGTCCTTCGTCTATCACCATAGCACATCAGTGTATCATATTTCTACCTGATATTTCTTTGAAAATATTCTACTACAAATAGATCTCTGATTCTTGTTTGAGCTCCAAAAACACCGTATTACAAAACTCATAGCCCTGATAGTTATAGAAACAAAGACATATCATAGGAGAAGCATCGCACCTGTCTTGTCCATTATCATTGATGTTATTCATTTGTTGGCTT
>DATDFS010000243.1:0-6990 GCA_036522495.1 Nitrososphaeraceae archaeon
AATAAATCCCTCAAATTCTTTAACTATAAGTGACATTTCCTGATTGAAGGCTTGAATCATCATTGTGAGTCTATCTAAAGGGAGGGTCATAGATAGCTTTGTTGATGCCACAAGATCGACATTTAAAATAACAAAATTCATTTTTGATCTAGCAGCGTTACCTAAAATATTCTGGGTATCGGCAACAGAAATAATAAACTCTGGTTCTCCTTCTAGAGTTTTCGAAACTCTGGTTTGAGATCTCCTCATTATAGCATTTACGTCAACTGTGGGAGTAGAAGATGACATTAATGTCCATCCACTTAATCAGAATATAATTGCTGCACGATTATTGATTATCGATGATCCTAGTTATGACGTGACGCCATTTTAAAAATAACTTATGCCAAATCTATATAAAGTCCGAAATATTGGAGTGATGGTTTATGAGGAGGAACTGCACTAGACAACCATGAGCAATGCACGTAGAGGACTCCCTCTAACTAGCTCTCGTATTGAGAAAATATTTCCGAAATTAACACCAGCGCAGCTTAGTCGCATTGCAACGCGCGGACACGTACGCTCGATGGAGGAAGGCGAAGTGCTCTATGAGCAGGGACATAGAGCGGCACCATTCTTTGTGGTTATCTCCGGGGAGCTCGAGGTTGTGCGACCTTCGGTGCCTGTTGAGACCCTTATCACAACCTATGAATCCGGCCAGTTCACTGGCGAGGTCGGCACACTCTCCGGTAGGCGGAGTCTCTTCCGTGTTCGTGCCACTAAGCCAGGTAAGGTAATAGAACTGGATCGGCAACAAATGCTAGCTTTGGTACAGACTGATGCTGAACTTGGTGAGATACTAATGAGGGCTTTCATCCTACGTAGAGTAGAGTTAATAGCTGCTGGTGTTGGGGATATTGTACTTATTGGGTCAGCATATTCTGCCAGTACACTTCGAATCAAAGGGTTTCTGATGCGCAATGGACAGCCATACTCCTATATGGATCTAGAACGCGACTCGGATGTACAGAATCTATTGGATAGTTTCCAAATTTCTCCCGGTGAAATACCAGTATTGATCTGTCGAGGCCAATTAGTGCTGCGCAATCCCGCTAACCAAGAAATCGCAGACTGCCTTGGTTTTAATGAATCTATTGACCAAACCCATGTGCGCGATCTCATAATTATCGGCGCTGGTCCCTCAGGACTGGCAGCCGCGGTCTATGGCGCATCAGAAGGGCTTGACGTTATGGTACTGGAAACGAGTTCTCCTGGTGGCCAGGCTGGTTCAAGCTCAAGAATAGAAAATTACTTGGGATTTCCTACCGGGATTTCAGGCCAGGAGCTGGCAGCTAGGGCGTATGTTCAAGCTCAAAAGTTCGGTACAGATATACTCATTGCTAAGGCCACACGACTTATCTGCGACAGTAAACCGTATATAGTAGACCTTGTGAGTGGAGCTCGAATTCCTGCACGCACTATCGTGATAGCAACCGGAGCTGAGTATCGAAGGCCGCCATGCAAAAACTTGTCGCGCTTTGAAGGCGCAGGCGTCTATTATGGTGCGACCTTTGTGGAAGCGCAGTTATGTAACGGAGAAGAGGTGATTGTAGTTGGTGGAGGAAACTCAGCCGGTCAGGCAGCCGTGTTTCTGGCTGAAACTACGAACCGCGTGCACATGCTCGTCAGGTCAGCCGGTTTAGCCGAGAGTATGTCGCGCTACCTGATTCGTCGGATCGAAGAAACTGCTACGATAGTATTACGGCCGTACACTGAGATCGTAGCGGTCGAAGGAGGCGATCATCTAGAATTCGTTCGCTGGCACAACAATCAAACGGGACAGACTGAGGAGCATAAGATCAGACACATATTCGTCATGACGGGTGCCGATCCAAACACCAGTTGGCTTGATGGCTGCGTCGCACTCGACGATAAAGGCTTCATAAAGACAGGTCCGGAACTATTGCCAGAAAATCTGACCGCTGCAACCTGGCCTCTTACACGTCAACCATATTTGCTTGAAACCAGTTTGCCAGGTGTTTTCGCTGTTGGTGACGTGCGTGGCGGCAGCATTAAGCGTGTTGCATCCGCAGTGGGTGAAGGATCTACTGCGATCTCATTTGTTCATAAAGTATTACAGGAATAGCAAGCTTCTATTTAACAAATATTTTAGTAGCAGTAGGTAGCCATCATTCTGCAACTAAAACTCATGGGAAGTGGGAAGGAGCAGAAATTTAGTCACTCAAGTGAATTTCTGCCTACTAAATGCGATAGTCCATACTAACTAACTGAGGAGTTACTACTGTGATTATATAGTATTTTTACCCATTAGAGATTATGCAAGTAGGAATTGATAGCTTTGCAGCATTTGATGACGCTGGCTTGTCACTTAACCCATCTGAGTAAAAATGACCACTAATATTCAAAAAGACAACAATATTGTGACTTATCAAATACACAAGTAATATTGTAATGAACAGGCTTTTCTTTATTTTCGCTTGTTTGGAATAAGAATATACCAGCGGTCATACCAAGCAGAGGAATTCTTGATTATAGACAGACAAATGGATTTGCTGAAGGGATTTTCGTTATGTATGTATTGCTGTTAACATATATTCGCAGAACTGTCACAAGTAGATACTCGTTATGTGATTGAGCTTAATGTAGACTTAATGCCTGTTTCAGAAAATCTATCAGCTTGCTTGCTCCCTCAATCTTCAGGTATGGTGCCACACCGTATGATAACGGTCTGGAATTGGTTTAATACTCGTTTTCTAACCTCGAACTATCTTCTTAAAAAGAATTGAAACCCTAATCAGGGGAGGGGTACGATCTGTCATGATATTTTGCAAGGATGTAAAATCATCATTTTTATCCGAATTATCATAAGAATACTAAAATGCAAGATAAATACTCCAGAAATTGCTACGTTAGAAACAAAAAGAAAGTCTAATTCGACGTTCTTCTATATAGCATATAGCATTAATCAACATTTCCATTCTTATAGAGACGTTTGTTGGGTATCACATCATCTATAGTGTGTGTTATCACATAGTTCTGATTGTAAAGGATTTTTATCAACGCATCCTGTCTATAATGAGACTTTATCTATTGAAATAGAAACATTACAATGAGCTTTACCTCCATAGGTAGGTTAAAGATCCAAGTCGTTAGATGATAATTTATTTTATCTTTAGACTTCTGGATATATATCATTGTCGTACACTCTTCTCCTGCTGATAATCAGGACTGGCAACCTCTATTAGAATAGAGTATTATTTACATATATCATGTGTTTCCTTAATACTTGTTGTCTATTATTGATAAAGAGATTGATGATTCTATAACTGAGCAGTTAAAGCGATTTGAGAATTTAAAACAAAAGTTAGAAGAAAGTCCAGAATTACAAAAACAGATGACCAACAATTTGGATAAGCTTAGAAGACAAAGTCGCTTGATTCATTCAGATATTTTAAAACAACTTATAGATAAAATGGAACTATTAATAATCGATGATCAAGATATTACAAATGCATTAGGTTATAAAATGTACATTGAGCATTTGATATCCTTGGTACAACATATCTGAAGTCTTGTTGCATACGCAGTTAGCGATTGAACATCCGAAGGATTAGTTTGTGCTTCATTTGGTGGAATGCAATCACTTATTTTGATATACATATTAAAGTAAGTTCAGGAGCATTAAGGTGACAAAGTTCTTGATATTCTTTTATGTCAATTTCCTCAAACCCTTTGTAACAAAGTTCAAGAAAATACTAAGAGCAGAAAGTTAGTAGAACTTATGAAGGTCTTCATTTTACTAAACAAAAACAAATAGTGTATTATCGATGCCTATGAATAATAATGTTTAACGTCCTTGCTGCTAAACGTTCTGTGTTTAATGGTATACTCTGCTATCTTTCTAACCTTTGATAACTCCAGACTGAAGTCTTTGTCATGTAGGATCTTGTATGTTAAAATCATATGGTTTTCTGAGCCTCTATGTATTTCTTGACCACTTCCAAACTTACGGAATCAACGGAAGAAATGAACTTGGATCGTGTCCATAATGTAGGAAGTCTCGATCTCAAATCGGAAAACTCTTTTCTTAGGATATGAGACGTATATCCTTTGATATTATTGACTATTCGAAATATACCGCCTGTATTCCTTGGATTGACATCAAGCAATAGATGGACATGATCCAGCACTATATTCATATCAAGGACATCGTATTGATACTCTGACTGTTTTTCCATGATAAGCGATTTCAATCTTGAAGCAATATCTTCTGTCAATACTTTTCTTCTATATTTCGGGCTATAGTTGTTAGCTCAACTACTAATTTAGTTTATGTGGCATATGCAGATTCTGAGACAATTTCTGTTATTGACGGACTGAATGGAGATATATTGGCACATGCTAAGGTGCCTGGGATCCCATATAATCTAGATGCTGATCCTAATTCAGCATATGTATCTACTCATAGGAAGGACCCAAAATTATGGAATAATACTCTCTACCAGATATATAGAGCATTTAACAGAGTATACTAGTAGCAATATATCTATATCTCTATATGATCATATATCCGTTTATTTTCGTTTTTATTATTAAAGCACATTGAATATAATATCTGATATGGTATGCTATCGTCGATGCTTATTTATGTCGGATGGACAAGTGTAGAATCGAATGCACTGACAAACGTATTCAGAAAAATCTCCTAGATATTAATAGTAGAAATATGTAATAGGTGCATGTTATAAGTGAGTGCAGCGCTGCGTAGAGCTGGACCTATACTATACTATGCTACTCGCAGAAACTCGCACATTCTCGGATTGAATAGAGCTGTACCGTATCTTAAGTCTAGGTGTTAATACTAAAACCATCTATAATTTTCATTCCTTTTTAAAGGAAGGTTAAATAAATATGCATAATAATTATGGGAAGAATTACATGGGTTTGTGCAACCTGTGCAGAGCACTTCACAAGAAAATATAGTGCCAGTCGACATAATAAAAACTTGCACCTTGGAAATGGGCTGATCGTGACTTTGCTTGATTATATCGTTGGAAGGGCATCTGGACAGTATTTACCGAACGATCCTAGAACCAGAAAAAACCATAACCTCCTTATTCATGATTATACTCCCGGATGGCCATCAAAACCGGTTTCGCAAGGTATTACCAGTAATAACAGGCCATACCCAGCCAACAATAACAATAATAATAACAATAAGTATGAAAACTCAGATCTCGTCCATTATTATCCGACACCAAATGCCATAACCAACGCTGATGCCAAACCAGTGGATAAGGTTCAAGACAGGAAACGGAAATACGACGAGATTAGAACATTAGTCGCCAAGTATTATATTCCGGAGGCAGTAGACAACACGCTGGCGGTTGTTAGAGGCTATATGAACCTAGGAGACGACCGTCTGCTCGATGAACAATTAGCATTCTTTCGAAAGCTTGAGGGAAGGTGATAATGTAACGGTTAAAAAACCCGACTAAAATAATATGTTAAGACAAATATTAGAGATTGTATGAATGTTGGTAAGTGGACAAGCCATACTACTATATCATCTGGGGATGCAGGCTAAATCACACATGATGACATATGACAAGCAATTAACAAATTTCACTCTGATGTATGACGAGGAAGATATCATCTAGTAAATGGGGCATGAGGAAGTAGATCCTCATAATATATATCTATATATCCATTATAACGTCGCTCCAAAATTGTAAACTAACTCTTCGAAAAGACAGCCGGTGCTGAGGATATTGATGATATTAAAGATCATAAATGCTTTTGACTAGATGTTAA
Organism: Nitrososphaeraceae archaeon; assembly: GCA_036522495.1. Taxonomy (GTDB): domain Archaea; phylum Thermoproteota; class Nitrososphaeria; order Nitrososphaerales; family Nitrososphaeraceae; genus Nitrososphaera_A. The sequence continues at coordinate 5,815 of DATDFS010000243.1, forward strand.
CCTTCTGTCAATCACTCCTTAACCACTCCTGATAAATTCTGGTTTCCCTAGTTACCATTATTGATTCGACTTTTGTTAGTCCCTTATGCATTCCACCGGCGTCCGGCTCAAGTATCGAGATCGGCCAGCCAGCGCAGTGCCCGCAGACCAGGCATGAAGCAATATTCGCCGCCGCGATTGACGACGAAGGTGGGCAGTCCCTTGAGGTAGCGGAGGATTGGCTGCTTTGGAATGGTGAATTCACGGCCATCACTACTGTTTATCAGCGGGTCCTTTTCGGCGGGTGCGCCGATGAACTTGCCGTCGCTTACCCACTCCCTCTGTACGAACTCAAACTGCCGGTCAAGGTGCGCCCCAACAAAGGCGAATATGAGGCCGCGATCGGCACCGTCGTCCTCCAGGACGCCTGGGGGCAGCGGCGGGCCATAGTTGGTGCCGCGCCTAATCATGCGGTGCAGGCGCGATGCGCCGATGATGAGAGAGTCGCGGGGGTTCATCCTTCGAACATGCGAGCCGAACGTGGACTTGCCGCGCGGGTCGTCACCTATTCAGATACTGAATATAACAGCCAGAATTCTAAAACTGCTTCCTATACATATGGACAACAGCAGCATCACCCATCACAGGATTACATATCTATGCTAATAGAGGAATCTGAGAAACTTTACACTAGTTTAATAAAAGAGTGGGAAGATAAAATTATTACTGATTATACTTTTAGCACAACATCATCATCATTACCACTGTTATCACCCTCTGACGAAAAAGAACAACAAGGTCATCCAAGACAAACAACAGCAGCTAATAATCAGCGTTACATGTATCCAGAAGAACACAGATTTGTTCAATCAGAAATTGATAATGAGGAGGATCAAGATAGCTAGTGAATTTTTCTTGTTTATTATACGCGTTTGCGGTTGTCTTTACCACAGACTGACCCAACGATTGAGCATCCTTATGACAGATAGTTGTTCTGTTGGATTAGGTCTCTATACAAATGTCAATGTCCATTTCTTGGATATCTTTTTATGAATTAAAGGTAGCTTAACAGTTCCCACTTCCCAAAACAAGAACATTATAATAAATGAGCACTGATGTTAAGGAACTCAGGTTCGGGTTGAAGCTCGCTAAGATGCTATAATTAAGTTTGCAAGGAGAACAACAGGAGTAGATGTA
>DATDFS010000244.1:0-2543 GCA_036522495.1 Nitrososphaeraceae archaeon
GTGACGACACCTTATTATAAAGAAATTATTAATTATGTAATTTTTGCATTAGCAACGCCAGTTCAGTTCTGGATTGGTTGGTGATTTTATCGAGTTCTATGGGATAGTATAAAAGCCAAAGCATCTAATATGGATGCACTAATAGCAATAGGAACTAGTGCTGCTTACTTTTATAGTGCAATAGTTACAATTCCGCCAGGCTGTCATTATCATTATCCTCTGAATGCACAATCATAATGCCATGTCTCCCTTATACGGTCATGCGCGAGTAGAGTTTTTTCGTTTATAAATGATTTGTATGAACTATTCCGAGTGACTTTGATGTTGTTATTATCAATCGATATACACATCAAGACTTTCTCTCTTTACAACAGGTCTGATTAAGACTACCACACCATCACCTAATGCTGACAGCCAAAAAAAGCAAGCTGGTCTTTTAACGCGCTATTAGGGTTTGGCTACTACTTTAACAATCCCGTTCATTGTAGATGGATGATATGCACAATGGTATGTGAATGTGCCAGTACTCGTTGGAGTAAAAGACAATTGACCTGAACCATGTGGAGCTACATCGCCACTTGACGGAAGTACGTCAGCTCCAGTATCTATGATCAACTCATGTTTTGTATCTGAAGGATTTTGAATCTTTATTATATTATTGGCATTTGCAAAAACCTTCATCGAAGGATTGAACATGCCGGTAGTACTATTTGTCCATCTGTAAACACCAGATGTTATCTCCTTTGCTGACAATTGAATCGTAGCTGCTCCATTTGTCCTTGTCGTCGTCGTTCCAAGAGCTGCTGCGGTATGAGTAGCTGGTGCGGTATGAGTAGATGATCCAATACTACTACCACTAGTGCCATACACAATATTATAACATTGGTCTATTTCAGCTCGAGTAAGTGGTCCGGAGAATAGTCTCATACAGATAACGAATTTACTAAATTGGTCCGTACCTCCTCCCGTTGTACTAGTGCCTCTTAATGTACTACTGCCTTTACCTGCCGCTGTTGTTGTTGCACTGCCGCCCGTACTGGTTTTAGGGCTTTTTGTTGTTTTTTTACTGCCTGTGCTTTTCTTCGCACCGGCGGTAGTACTCTTCTTTTTTACTGCTAATGTTGAAGCAGTGATACTGCCTGCTGTTACAAGTGCTATTGCCGTGACGATAATAAAAATTGCTAATAGTGTTGTTCTTGTACGCATATTGGGCTTCTATTCTGGAAGGTATTATAGGTTTTGCTTAAGAAGGTTAGTTCTATATATGTATATATATCTAAGAACCACTTAGATTTAGAAACCAGTTTAGCGATTTTCATAGTGTTATCTTACATACTTATTGGGAGAAGTGGAGCAAATTATTTGAAATTGAATTCAATTAATGGAACATTTTTGATTCGGGATTTATCTATATACTTCCCAAATGGTGCTGTTAAGTTAAGCAAGATAACAGCAAGATCCTGTCTCCAATAAGGATTCTTCTTTATATACAGCAACCTTTTATCTGAAAATCAATGTTATCAATAAACTGCAAAGAAGCTGGTGATCCGAACTGCTCTCATACAATTACGGGCGTTACAGAACAAGAGTTATTTGAAAATGCCAAAAAACACGCCATGGAAGCTCACGGAATGACAGCTGCTGCGTTTGAAGAAGATGCTAAAAAGAATGAAGATAAGTATCGCAAATTAATCAAGGAAACATGAAGAACAGCTAGACTTTACTTTTTTTATTTTTTATAAACAATTGTATGTAAAGTTATTGATTATCACTGCGAACTAGGAGAAAATACATTATCTTTTGCTGCGTCATCTTGTAAAGATGGTATCTATCAATCTGTAAATAACGTAATTGGGTTACTTGAAATGGTAGATACGAAGTTCTGTTGTTACTACCTAGGTAGTACATACACATTGATTATGTATCTCGTTTTGTGTGTTTCTAGCTAACACCATAAGGCTCTCTATGTTCTCTATGTTCTAATTTCTTGTGTTCTTCTTTCTCCTATTGGGTTGCAAATGCCATGCCACATAATTCGCACTTTACATCTTTGTTTGTTGCTGTTGTCGACATTCCATTACTTGAAACTAATGAGAGTATTCGTATGTTTAGCTGCAACAGAATATGGAGCAGGTATGATCACAATCACAACTACATGAGGCCGGATATCGAAATAACAGAATATCAAAATCCTGCTACTCTCAAAGACATGTGGCTTTCGTTTTAAGATTGCATTCACAGGTTCCAGGCAACCTTTTGGTTTCCTGTTCCACTCCGACTAGCTATAAACAAATGGATTTACATGGTATTTAAAGCCATTACACACCATTTATATGGCTGTAATGATCGTGAATATATGATATGTCTTCAAGAAAAGAACAACGAACAACAGGGCAAGCAGGCGAGACGACAGAATATAATAATACAACTACTACTTCAACTTCAACAACTTCTCCAACGGAACAGAATGCTCAATACCGACAAACAGTCAACAGAGCATTAGACGAGACCAGAGACAACATTAGAAGGTCTACTGATGAAGC
>DATDFS010000245.1:0-7088 GCA_036522495.1 Nitrososphaeraceae archaeon
TCATTGTTCCACCTATACCAACATAATACCACAACTTGTTCCATCCCTTGAGGACAGGTATCACCCAGAACAGTTGACTTACACCAGAGACTAGAAAGAATATTGTAACGTTTATGGGCATTAACGTAAAAAACATTGGAATAATTGCGAGATGTAAAACACCAGCCATAAACGTGGATGCGGAAGCTACATAAAATAATACTCTTTTCATCAAGGTTTGATTTTGAAATATTCTATGTAATATACTTATAAATCGATCTTATCAATGCTGTCCGAGGTATCAGATTTTAGGAGCAGAAAATATATTCGAGAGCGAAGAGGAATTAAATAACAATATCACGTCTACTGCTACAATCAAGGAATCAACGTCTCATATTCGCCTGGATTATCAAAAAAACCTTTCAGCTCCGATATCAGATCGTCGGTATGTTCCTAATCTAACTTTTTTTTTCATTCAGTGCCTTATGAAACATTTCTTCATAATGCCCTCGCAATGCAAACTGGAATTTTCTGTTGAACCCCTCAGATATTTTGGGATAGTGTTTTTCTACAAGATTCTTGCAAATTAGCCCATGTCAGGCGACATAATTTGCCTCAAGGCTTGATTGCAAAGTTCTGTATGTTATAAGATAAATAACATAGCAATCTAACTAGGCAAGATATTTGATGGAACTTGCGATATGTGGCAGGACGGACTTGATCTGATATGCAGGAATAGTAGATTGATTGGTGTATTTACGATTGGCGGCTTTGAAGAATATGTTTCGGTTCCAGAAAGAATGTCTCCAAAATTCGAGAATCTAGATTGGGATACAGCTGCAAACTTACCTTATCGTCACATCATGTTTTAGAGGAAGCATCACTGAAAGTAAATAAACCTCTTGCGTAATTGAGGGCTTACAGCTTTATTCCTTTTACTTTGTGCAAAGCAAGCACAGATCTACTGAATATCTGCTGGTGTTCGGTGCCTCTTGGGATACTGGAATATTTCCATACAGCCAGGTAAGAAAATGGGAGCAAAAGTTATTGCGGTTTTCGAGGTAACTAGATAAAAACTGAGTTCGGAGCGGACCTATTATAAGTGATTACGATGGAGTTGTCGCGAAGGTACAAACAGATTATTAATGGCAAATGGCAGATATCGTCCTAAACCGATTAGGCATCGGTAGATGGGATTAGAGCTTTGTATGGGTTGATATTAATGGAAGGAGCGCAGCATTCGCTGGTCCGACCGGTGCTGATGCCAATACTAATTATTCAGGTTCGATACTGTAAACAAATAAAATTAATAGGTTCTATCGGCGCAGAAGAAAAGAATTACTAGAATTAATAGATTCATCACACAAACTGAGAACTAAAAGACAGAGTTTGGAAAAAGCTTAATCTTGAAGATGTTAAAAACCTTTCAAGTCTTATTTGTCAAGGAAAGAGATGGTCGAATTGTTTTGTTACCCTAAATACATTCCTATCAAATGAAAGATTCATCAGTTGGGTTTGTGGAGTGTTGGACTTTGTCCGAAAGACGAAAGAATTCAGATTATCTGATATGCGTCGGTTAACAGATTACGCATATTATAAAAAGAGTTCAACAGCTTCAGAACAAAGGATCAGTTACACATAGAACGTGAGCTACATCCAGTAATCTCAAGCAACCAGAAATATGCAGTATTTTATCTATTATACCTTTGATACCATCATAGTTACCCTGATATCACCTATCAATGATAATGACTCAGAATGACATTGATGCTGATTGTTGGTTTGAGAATACTGTGTAATACTATATGTGTGTGTTCTTTGAAACGATTCATTTTAGCGTGCCATGTGTCTCTATAAATTACTCCAATACAACTAGAAATAAAATAAATGACAATCTATCATAAACTATACTTGAACTTTGCATCATCCATTATAAATATCATAGTTGTCTTCAGAATCTAAATTTGGAAAATCTCAGTACAATGGCCAAAAAGAAACAATTAACGTCAGACGTTATATGTGAGTTACATCCCTTAAGCCTTCAAAGACTCACAAGAGATGACAATCAACGCCTCCTGTTAGTAAAATGCCATGAGTGTAATTCCCAATTGCGTCAGATATGGGAATTGCGTAAAATATTTACATAAAATCTCCCGACTGATCTGGGCAACTGAACATTATCTAATATTTTGTTATAGAAACCAGTTCCCTTCTCAGACTAGAGGCGCAGCCAAAGATTCCCTGTCTAGGCTGTAGACTTCGCTGTCCGTCTTGTATGTATCTCCTATCCGATATCTCATTTGCGATGCAAATTACTTTTAAACTCAAAATATCATCTTGATGTTCTCGACTGTTGTACTGAGAGAATCATTATATCACTTTGATTTGTAGGAAGAGATTATATGCTGATGTTGCTCTAAAACAATTCAGGGTTATTATGCCTTGACTGGAAGTTGTAGGTTGACGAATGGAAACGTTATCCACTATTCTATCCTTTGATGTCCCAGATTCACGGGATCAGCCTTCAGCTATTATAAGCTATTGCTGAGGATAATTGTTGTTTAGCTGATTGTCTTTTATGCTTTCGTATTGAATATAATAAGCACAACCATCAATTAAGTCAAAAAAGAAATGGCGGATATTTGTATGCTGTATGTAAATAAGGTGATTGTATCTAAAGAATGATCTCCTATCAGGTTCTTCAAGGAGACTGTTATGAAGTTTTAAGAAAACTATCTCTTAATCCGGAGGTACTAGGAAAATATAGGCTTGTCGTTACCTCTCCACCATATTATAGGCACAGACATTACGGTAAGGATACAAAAGAAATTGGCCAAGAACACACTGATGGCTCGTTTATTGAAAAATTAGCTAATATTTTTACGGTATGCAGGGATCTCTTGAGAGAAGACGGCAGTCTATGGATAGTGATAGGCGATACTAGACGTAGATATGGAAAACTCTTGATACCCCACAGATTAGCTCTTAAATTATCTGAAAGAGGCTACACTATAAGAGAGGATATAATTTGGTATAAGAAAAATAATGTTTCAAGCAGTTCAAAGGAGAATTTTTCACAAGCATACGAATCTATATTGTTCCTGTCAAAAAATGAAAAAAGCTTTGCAAATATGGGAGGTATAAGGATAATGGGCAACGAGGCAAGAGAACGAAGGATTAAGTCGCCTCCTCAAAATATGATGCAACATGAATCGCTAAAACAGGACAAAGGCAAGATTGATAGGATAAAGGAAATTATTCACAGGTCAAAGCCAGACACAGCATTTGAAGAACTACCTACAACGAGTGAAATAGCTCGTGCTTATGGATACGATCCAGAGAAATATTGTCCTACCTGTTATCGTAAATTCAAGCGTCATGCCACACGCAAAAGGATAGGAGATCATAAGCACTATCCGATATTTGCAGCATGTAATCCATGCGGTAAAAACCCGGGAAATGTCTGGGAGATTTCTACTAAGGCACATTATGGAAATGAACATTTCGCAATATTTCCGGAAGATCTAATTGCCAGAATCGTTAATTTTGCGACAGAAAAAGGAGATTGGATTCTTGATCCTTTTGCTGGAAGAGGCACAACCGGAATTGTTTCTGCACTCCTTGGAAGGAACTTTACAGGTATAGAACTCTATCCAGAGAATGTTATAAAAGCAGAAAAGAATATTTCAAATGCCACCAAGGGGAAACTCAGTGTAAAATTTGAGAATCAGATAGAAGATGTTCCAATAGGGAATTCCTTCCTAAAAGCATATCTGAACTCAAATTAATGACTATTATTCCGTGACGACTACCAAACTTATCTACCATTTTATATATTGGGACTTCTAATATAAATGCAATAAATGTTTAACAGAATAGGCGGAGTTATCCTCCTTGTTTCCGATCTGAAAAAATCAATAAAATTTTATAATAATGTGCTCGGAATGGAATTAAAGCAGCGAACTAAGGATTGGGTTGAATTTTCAAGACAGGGAACAGTACTTGCCTTGCATCCGATCAAGAAGAAAAAGAAACTGACAAAAAACAATAGCATGCTGGTAGGATTCAATGTTAGCGAACTGGAGACTGTTTGTAGTGATCTCAAAAAGAGAAAAGTAAAATTTCACAAGAAACTAACCAACGAGCCATTTGGAAAACACGCTATCATAGAAGATCCAGATGGACACTTAATTTCGTTGGCAGAAATGATTACAAAAGAGGAGCTTATGCAAATCCCTTACTATCATGGATTCGCACCGGAATAATAGTCGATTGCAGATGCTGTTGTACAGTACAGACGTTGCCGATGCATCGACTAACAGTAGTCCTAGAACTGATGAAGGAACCACAATCTATCGGCCTGACTTCTATGTATAAAACCAAATTTTGGAACAAAAAAAGTTATTGTTATGCAATATCAAAAGCAGAAGTTAGGAAGAGATCTGCATAATCTAGAAGACCGATATTATAACCAAGATGGTATTCGCACCAAACCATCTCTACTTGATCAACCTGAAATTCATCTGTGTACCTACCTTTACATTATGTCTTTCAGAAAAACCTGCCGCTGTCTCTAATACATACAATGCATCCTTCTCTGGGGAGTATAAGGGACAAACAAGATCTGTTATACATGGTTGCAGATTATGTTCTATATGTACAACACGGCTATTATTGTCAAACCAGATTATGTCTATAGGAAATTTCATACCGTGCATCCAGAATGGAACTTTATCTGGTACCTTGAATATAAACAACATTCCTTGACTGTCGTCTATACGATCTTTGATATCCAATCCTTTTTGGAATTGTTCATTGGTGATCGGAACGTCTGCAGCCAAACTAAAGCCGTTAATTGTAATAGCTGCCTTCAAATAAGTAGAAGGCCGTAAGTTACTGTTATTGGTATATTGGTCTAATGAATTTATCCCAGGAACGAAAGCATTTGTGCCGTTATTAATGGTTTTTAAAAGAATAACCGTTAATAAAGCAGCAGCTGCTGCAGAAACAAATATTATCATAGATCTGCTGGAAAAGTGATGTGAAATATGGCTGTTCATATATCTTATTATAATAGCAGATGTATATGCATTGCTTTTCAAGATCTTGACGAGCAGTTTATAGGCACACAACCTAAATCAAACAAATAAGGTTAAGGTTTCTAAAAACAGATCAGCCGAAGATATTGCCACAGCATACAACTATATTGATATAGTTTTAAGCCTCAAACACACATATTATTCTGCTGATGTGTGCAAGGAGAAAAAAATAGGATGCTTGGATAAATGATTTAAGGCTCAACGGTGTAAATATAATCATCAGCTTTAACAAATCATAACCATTTATCAGAATACAAAATCAGTTATACTAAGTAATAAGAGCAACTGTATAGATACTACATTATCTTGGTAGATCTGTCAAGGGAAGAGGAGGAAATATACTTTTCCAGTAAATCGCGAAGCTGTTGCGTATGCTTTGTTACTATGGTGGATTCTATCGGGTTCACATTTCAAATTAGGAATGCGGAGAAGATCAGAAAATATTACTCAATATTTATTAACACAATGGCTGCAATAGCCAGAAGCTTTGGCGCAAGCATAATTAAGAATACAGGTACTAGTTTAGTGTACTTCTTTCCAAAAACAGCTGATGATTACAACAGATCTGCCTTCAGGGATGTTATAGAGTGCGGTATTACAATGACAGCAGCGCATTACGTTATCAATGAAAAATTAAGGGAAGAAGGAGCGATGCCTCCTCTTTACTACAGAATCAGTGCAGACTATGGTAGAGTGGAGGTGGCTAGGTCGATATCCTCTCCAGATACCGAGGATTTATTTGGTTCTACTATGAATATTTGTGCAAAGATAAACTCTATGGCTCCTACAAATGGGATGGTAATAGGTAGTGAACTATATAATTATTGTAGTGCAGGAACTTCACCTCTTTTTGAAGATTATCATTTCAGAAAGATAGGAGAATACTCAATCGCTGGATCCAGCAATCCATATCCAGTATATTCGGTATCAGTGAGCAAGAGCAGACTAGATACCATCATTACACCAATGCGTAATAAGGATTTGAAATTATATAGTAGCCAGCAACAATTGCAACGGCAAGAGAATACTCATAATATTTTGCTGGTAGACGATGAACCAGATACGCTCTTTACTTACAAAACATTCTTATCGGCTATTGAAGGTTACAAGGTAGATGCATTTACCGATTCGCAAAAAGCACTACAGAACTTTGCAAAAGTAAATCCTTCATACTATGATCTTGTAGTTATGGACATACGAATGCCTGGCCTTAACGGGCTTCAGCTTTATTATAGGATAAAGGCAATGAATCCTGACATCAAAGTTCTTTTTGTGTCTGCTCTTGATGCTGCCATGGAGATGGTGAGTATATTGCCTGGTATGAAGTTCGAAGATATTATCCAAAAGCCAGTAAATCAAGAACACTTTATCAATAAGGTGAAAGCGGCATTTACTCAGTAAAGTGTGTTCATTTATACATGAAAGGCTGAATAGTTGTTAAAACATTCTTGCTATACTCTAAATTTCAGTCCATAACTTTATACATACTTGGAGAGAGCAATCTTGGTAATCATTCGGGCTGGTAGTCCAGACTGGTACGGACGTTCGATTCGCAATCGAAAGATCGCGGGTTCAAATCCCGCCCAGTCCATCACACACAGAATGAAAGGTTGCGGTAACTTTTGAATTCGAAACATAGTTTTGTTAACACGTTTTAGTGCCTTTAATTCACTAATTTGCTGCATTATGTTAACATATTTGTTAGCATATTCCTGTAGATGCATATAGCTTGGCGGCTAATTTGTTAACATTTGAAAAATTATGTTAACATGCCATTTTTTCATGTTAACATAACTGTCTACCAAAAGCATAAACTGTTTTTGTAATTCTTTTATTTTTTTGCTTTGTTCACAATCAGAACCATTTCTCCTTTGAGCACTTGCCATTCCCACTCTAATTTATCACCCTCCTTTAATTTCCACTGGTGTTTTATGCTCATAGGAATAACTGTAGATAAAGAAGCAAAATTAGAAGAGGCCCTTGATATGGTTGTAATTTCGCCCACATCAC
>DATDFS010000246.1:0-7713 GCA_036522495.1 Nitrososphaeraceae archaeon
CCGCTACGGCGACTACCACCTACCAACGTTGTAAACTATAATTTAGTTAGTCTACCATATCTATAATAATGTTAATAGATGTTCAATCCATGATTTCTATTCTGTAGATCAGATCAAGGCTTTTTAGAAGGGGTTTTTTGGCAAGATTTTTTTCACCTGTAAGTTGAAGTGCACGAGCCGATCTATCCTCCATGATTATTCCATTTGTCAGCATATTGTATTCTTTACCATATGTCAACAATCGTGATTTATCTAGATTTGTAATACGACATTCTTAGCCGATACATTTTCTCTTCAATGCACTATGCAGTTGATGATAGTATACCGTCATCTTGCTTAGTATTGGATCTTACTATTGATATTATTGCTACCTGGGTCTCCTGTCCTTGAAACTTATCAACTGTACCAATACAAATACCCTGCATATTCTGCTGTAACTGTACCACTCCTTATACTTATAATGAAAGCACTATAACACCGCATTTCAATTAGCATCAACATCATGTATTTTTCAATGTATATCTCTATATGTTATCTTTAGACAATGAATATCGATTATAGTTGGCAGGAAAGCTAGCCCATCTAACTGACGATCAACAAACTGACACGACAAATGGTCAGATGACAGTAATAATTACACTAGACCTATTTTTTATCATAAGGTCTCTTGTGTTTTCTATTCTATTCTATTCTTCAAGGGCAGCATATGCGATTGACAAATTTTCCATCAGTCCATCACTTGGTTTAAGTTTACCTAATAGAATTTGAATAGCTTTCACAACTGCTTTCTTTATCTCTTCTATTGCAATATCTTCTCCTCTTTTGGATCTTGACAAGGCTGCAAATTCATCATCAATATTATCAATTTGATTGGAATGCAGAGCTTTGAGCAGTTGTGCAACTAATCGTGGTTGTGATTTCAAGAGATTATCTACAATAGGACTCGGGCGGCGTGTACTGAAAATTAATTCTAGTGCCAATCTTGCTAATTCTGAGACAGCCGGTGTTCTGATAGTATTTCCCTTAATATAATACTCTCTCGCTATCCTTTGGCAAAGCTCATAATCCTTATCTGTAAGCTTCGTCGATACTACTTTTGATAGTTTCTTTTCTCCTGCCCTTTTCATAAATAGTATTATAATACATTAACGTACTTATGGTTTACCGGTATGATGGTAACCTAGAATACCAATCTGAAAGTAGACCGGTCTACCAATGATTTTTTACACTAAGACTGGTAAGCCGATGTGCACAATTTTCGCGGCTTTTTAAAGATAATGATATAATAATATATTGAATGCAATGTCTTAAAATTGAGCTGCATGCAGTAACTGCAGTAACTGCAGTAGTGGTGGTGATGGTGGCTGCAGTACTATACTTGCTAACAGAAATCAACGAAAGCAGGAAAATGATCCTGCAGGGTGAAAACTAAACTATGAGAAAAGAACCGTATCATTGTCCCCATTGTCATCAGACCTGCTCAAGGCACTGGAACATGAAAGTTCATATTCAAAGAAAGCATGCGGGCCTAAGACAGCCAATCGCGTCAGTATCTCTTTCTACTAGCCCAGAATTTATTCCTAGTATGAGTAACTTTGGCGTAAATGGCAGATATCGCCATCATGAAGCCTCCCAAGGTTATGTTCATCTTCCTTCAGAATTATATTCAGATAATTAGGAGAATCACCACCACTACCAACACCAACTTCCAAAGAAAAAGACGCCAGCCATAAACTATTCGAAACCATAAGTGAGGTAATTGAATTTAGGAAGATGTCACAACAACTTCAATCCTTTTCTTCTCCTCCTAGTTGCTTTTTAGGACAAGTACCAGATACACTAGGATTGACTCTATCATCACTATTCAGTGGTATTAAGACAGCACCAACACATAACCTGGTCAATTATAATTATGGACTACAATTTTGCAATATTTTAATAAGCAATAAAAATGTTGGATTTCAAGGTCATATTTGTTATAATTGTTTTGAATGCTGGGTTGACCTACTATATAGTAACAGTGAACAAATCAAATCATTCATAAATTCTACCAGGCCATCTACTCATACATGTAACCTTAAGAAAGTCATAGATGCTCATCAAAACTCTGAAGATATCCAAAGCAAGAAAGATGAGCTGCAAAATGTGTTAACTGACCTTCTTCTATTCCTTACAATTACTTGCTGGTATTGCCTTGGTCAAAATAAAATATATTTAAAGACTGAGGAATTAACAGCTCCAACTTCACTATCATCATCTCATCCTGCTTTTGATCTTTTACAAAGGCAAAACTACAATTTTCCTCCTCGGATAGACAATAATGATAGCAGTAGCATACAACAAGAATTACGATCACCACAACAACATCCACCTTCATCATTTTGGATCGAAGAAGAACAAGAGCATATAGAAAGTAATTGCTATTCCATCAATATTGATCTTACTAAGATAGAGGAAAAGCATTGGGCTTATCGTGCAATCAGTGAAGCACTAGATGATGGAAAATCCTCAATAGAGATAGATAGTGGCGAGCTACTCGATTTTGTCAGAACCACAAAAGCAACCTCTGGTATTTATGTGACACATATAGATGAATCAATACGTCACTTTTTTGTGTATTTATCATTTAAAAACAATGATATGTGAATTAATAAAGATCATACGACATCACATTATTTTAGAGAGCAAGCTCCTAGTACTTGTCTCCAACCTGTATATCGACATGCTAAAAGAATTATTCATGTGCGATTATAATGATGTGGAACTTTGAGTAGTATAGTTGAAAGAACAATCGAACATCTAAAGGATAAATAGAAGAGGCATTTGACGACTATTACTATTCATGTATGGGAAGTGCACTATGCAATCTCTAACATGTATACAAATGGCTATTCTATTTGTGCTTATGCATAATAGTATTGTCAATCCGATGCTAAATTTGATAATATGAGGAGGTGGTGCTTAGTTAACAGCACCTAAGATAGAAAGAATGGTTATTAAAATCGAAATTCCACTCCAGCCTATAAGATCATGCTTCTGATTTGATTTCTCTGGTAATCCACCATGTAACTCCTATTAACTTTTGGTGGCAGGAATCTCTGACGGATCACTTTCTTCCTGCATTCCTAATATAAGTTTGAACTTGCCTAATTTAATGATTGGATACAATTGTTCTATATAGTGACACTATAGATGCAGATTCTCCTTGCATCTCTATGAAGGTTTTTAATGTGAACCAGCCCCCGAATATCTTCAGATACAATTTTTAAAAGCAAGTCAAATTTTACTATTAGGATGGAAATTAGGCACTCTTTCAGCGGTAGGAAGATCGATCCACCACACGTTTTACCCCATATGACAGTTTCACAATTAATCAGTTACTTTGGAGCAACTGGCTATAATGCGCGCCGCCTTGCTGAAGCGGCTGAAATTATGAAGTATATGGTAAATACGAATTCCACAATATGTTTGACTCTTGCAGGAGCAATGACTCCAATTGGTATGGGTAAGGCTCTCGCAACTATGATCAAAAACGGATTTATCGACTGGATTGTTGCAACAGGTGCGAATGTATACCACGATTTGCATTTCGCCTATGATTTGCCAGTGCGTCAAGGTCACTTTAACGTGGACGACGATATACTGTATTCAAAACAAATAGTTAGAATATATGATACCTACATAAAAGAGGGTGGTACATTGCAGGCCCAAGATGTAATCGTTCAAAATCAGATAAGAAAAAATCGACTACCTGAAGTTGCATCTACTGCAGATATCTCACATGTGTTAGGTAAAGCTGCGGACAAAACATCGAATCATCCTGAAAAGTCCTTCCTAGTGGCAGCCTATACGGAAGACGTTCCAGTTTACATACCCGCAATAAGTGACTCTTCGATCGGGCTTAATATGCTTCCACTATTTTTTGAAGACCAGGTCGTTTCTCCGAATGTAATTTTAGATATAGCTGAGTCGGCTGCAATTCTATGGAAAAGTGACACGTCTGGTGGACTTGAGTTAGGCGGGGGTGTCCCAAAGAACTTTTTCCAACAAACTGGCCCCGCATTATATCAGATATTGAAGATAAAGGAAGGTGGACATGACTATATTATCCAGTTGACTGATGCTAGACCTGATACAGGAGGGCTATCTGGCGCAACATTAGAGGAAGGTAAGAGCTGGGGTAAGATTAAGTCGTCACACAAAGGGAATGTTATAGTTTATGGTGATACGTCTGTTTACTTTCCTATTATGTGCTCATATGTGCTATCAGAATGCAAACATAGAAAATCAAAAAAACTTTATACCAAGAAAGATGCTTGGACGTCTGAACTGAAGCAGACCTACCTGAAAAAGAAAAAGTAAATCGAGCAGGTGTCACAAATGTAAAGTGAAGTTTCCAAATATTAAACTGACCCTGATCTGTTTAGTTAGAAGTCATAATCCTAGAAAAGTTAGAATAAACCATCTTACATTTGTCATACAGATCCTTAATATCCATATCCTTTCTGCCTGAAAGAATATTTTCAGATTTTATGTTCTCTTTGCTTATCTCCTCTCCATATTCTTGTATCCACTTTTCTATGGTTTTGTAATTCACTTCAAGGTGGAATTGTATGCCCACGGCTGTTCCAACTCTAAAAGCTTGTGGATAAAATTCTGAGTATGCCATGAGAGTAGCTGATGAAGGAAGATCATAGGTGTCTCCATGCCACTGAAAAACTTGCATGGTTTTACCTTTGACACCTTTGAATAGATCATATTGCATGTTGTGATTAAGAGTAACATTATGCCAGCCTATCTCCTTCTTTTGACCTTTGTAAACATTCCCTCCAGTAGCTTGGGCTATAAGCTGGGATCCTAAACATATTCCAAGAACAGGAACTTTGCTTTTTATTGCATCTCTAATTAATTGTTGTTCTTTTTCAAGGTAGCTTAGTTTGTCATAAACAGACATTGGACCACCCAAGATAACAATTGCATCATAATCTTTCTCGTGCATCGGAATTGATTCGGTCTGAGCATTGATATTTTCAATCCGATAGCCATCTGACTGAAACAACTCTTCAAAGGTTCCGAGAGTTTCAAATTCAATATTTTGGATTGAAAGTATTTTCTTATTCTTAGACAAGCTACTAATAGTATAATAGTAAAATATTCATTAATAATATCTTTTATACTACTCACAGATACTGCATATTCGTACACATTCCATGAATAGAATACTTATCAATTTATCTTCGGAAATTATAAAAGATAACGTTATAGATATACATTCATAAATTCATGTTAGTTGGATGGACCTTCGTCTGGAAACAATAGTATAATCTTTGCTTCCGCCTTACCATACGTAGTAACATTATTAGCGTCAGCCACATCACAGAATTAAGCACATGGTTCTGTAGAGGATTGTGAACCGCTAGTTAGGGTTATAAGTAAATAAATGTTAATCTGATCAATCAATGTCTGATTCAAGCCAGCTTCTTGTTCGTAGGATCAAAGATGGTACTGTAATTGACCATATTGAATCAGCTAAAGCATTTTTCGTTTTGCGTGCACTAAACATTGCGGGAAAGGAGGGAAACGTAATCACAGTTGCATTGAATGTTCCCAGCAGCAAACATGGAAAGAAGGATATAATTAAGGTTGAGAACAGGTTTTTGGAAACAGCCGAAACCGATAAACTCGCGCTAATCGCCCCGCGTGCAACAATTAATATTATAAAAGATTACAGAGTGGTCGAAAAACGTAAGATACAACTTCCCGATTCTATAGTTGGCATATTCCGCTGTCCAAATTTAAACTGTATCACAAACAGTGGAGAGAATATCAACCCTGTTATCAGCATTTTAGACAAGGAAAAAATCATATTAAGGTGTAGATATTGTGCACGGACATTGACTATTGAAGAAATAATATTTTAGCGATTCTCTGATTTCGATGACCTGGTCATAATCCAATAAGACTAATATTGGATTTTATAGTTTATTAGATATCAGAACTAATGTTAGGATAGATAGCATGAATCTTGAGATGGACAAATACAAATTTTTTATGAATACTAGAACTTTGCTTATTGTTACTTACGATCATTGTCGTCTTGATTCTTATGTTTTTGTTGTATTTTCTCAAGTTCTTTTGATAATTTGAAACCGAATCCCATTGCAAGAAAAAGAGTTATCAAGCTAGCTAATAATGTCAAGCTTAAGCTCATTTTGAGAATGTAATACATTACCATTGTGACAACAATAGCTGGCACAGAAATTGTAAGTGCTAGGAGTGTTGATGCGGTAAATATCCCACGCGTAGTAATTGTCGGGCTATCATGATGTGAATCGAAATGTCCATCATCACTCTTGTCTACCACTCTACTTTTCAAACCTAGAATTTAATATAAGTATTTTGAATTGAATCTTGAATAGCCTGCCTAGCTAAAAGATATACAGATGTGAAGTTACTACAAGACGAGAGGGAGTCTGCTTCACATTTGTATTATTTATTCCAATCCGATCTGATGTTTGTAGTAGTTTACCAGCTTTGCATGTCTTAAACGCTCGCCCATTGTTTTTGATCTCTCCATCCTAATCATATGACTTCTCAGCTGACTCAAATCGCACATACATACACCTGCGATGGGTCTATATTTATTCCTAGATATTTGGTGTTTTTTATGGTCCACATAAAATAATGGTATTTTCGTGACCACGGCTGATATTAGAATACCAGCGACAATCCAGTACATAGCTGAACCTGATACAATGGAATCAAATGAATTACTTTGCAGGATATACTTTATGAATAATAAAGGAAGAAATATTGAAAAAACAATAGCGACAGGCGTGGCTATCATAGATATGGATGACCATCTATCGTAGGGTTCAACTTCATGTTCAAATTGGTCTAACAAACCTTCAAGTCTTTTGTCCAGCTTATTGTCGGACTCGCCTAGAGGTGTGTGTTGCATCTTTTGTATCTGTACCTGACCGACTATTAAGATTATCTACCTTCGGACGATAGGATTCATATAATTTTTTTAACAAATTCCAACAAGCATTGATTTTTATGACAATTTCAATTATATTGCAATGTGGAAATTATTCATATATATGTGATCAAAGCTACAAAGGTTGTTAAGTTTTGATTCAAGTGGGCTAAAAAGTAAAAATTTTCTTTCTAAAAATTTTATGACATCATTTTCTTAAATTATGTTAATATGTACGAACACATCTTATCATGTTAAAATTTATATTTCTAAAATTTTTTTAAACAAACGAAAGAAGTGAATAAAACTCATCAAACGAAGATCTTATTCAATAGCCAAAAATTGGGGAATATTACCCCAGGCATATTAGTCAAATCTTTCTGGGTCAGTACAGCTCTGGCAGTAATTCTGACTTTGCCAGCGCTTGGTGTATTCATAGCCGTATCTCAAAATGGTGGTAACATACTGATAGGCTCTGTTATTGGGTTTGGCCTTCACTTTCTGCTTGTTTCAGCATCTGGAAGGATCTCTTGTGCCTTGTCTTCAATACTTGAAGACTAACTAACTAATTAACAGGTCCATTGATATTTATCAACCCTTTTGCTTCGAAAAAAATCCTAAATATTAAAATTGATGCTTCTCTTTAAAAGAAGAGTTGGCACAAAAGATATGCAAGGTGTTATTTGACAAGGTATGAGCAAAATTAGTATGCCAGCTAAAATTTTTGGCACTGT
>DATDFS010000247.1:0-8254 GCA_036522495.1 Nitrososphaeraceae archaeon
TATAATTGCATTATTTGCACATTCATTTTAGAAAAAAGAGCAGTGACATCATTGCAAATACAAAGATCCACGTCTTTTACCTACCCTGTTAGTGCTTGCCGCAATAGCAGGTTTTGTGGGCCCGTATGTTTATCAATTAAAGATCAAGAGACGTAGAGATTTTGCAACAAGAATTCTATTTGATTTTCTTCATATTTATCGTCGACTTGTTAACAATCCAGATAACAAGGAATTGCTTGTGAAGGACGATATGGCGGGACGTAAACGTTGGAAGAAGTATGATGACTACACTAAAAGAAGACTACTTAAGATTGATCATAAATTCATCTACTTTTATGGCAGCTTTACAGAACTTTAACGTAAAGATCCTAAAGGCGGCAAGTACGATTACTATACACTAATTCATGAGGGTTACAAAGCCATTGATCGTCGTGATAAGGAACTGTATAATCCTACGGCTAATATGACATCTGAAAACAATATCGTCAAAAAAGAATGTGAAAAAATTACCACGGGAATAAGATGGGATGTTTGTGGCATATGAAAAGACGTGTGCATAAACATACCAATATTTTGCCATGGGAAGAAATAAATCATGTCATAATGCAGTATTACTTGTTTCCTAGTTAGCTTATTCTCACAAAAGCTGTTGAATCTGTAAGCTTAATCTTATCTAGTGCAGTAAAATCTTTGCTTCTTTTAAAGCCTTGACAAAATAGTTAAAATATGTTCCTGGTTGTATTTTGCCATCTACAATACGAGCTAGGTTAAAGGCAGGGATGTTTTGGTCATGTATGTAAGACCACCTCCAAAGGGCGCACCCATAAACTTCAGACTTTTTACACATATTCATATATTCTGAAAGTTGGTCTTGGTTCAAAATAGCTCCGCTTGTAAATCCTGAATTAAATTCTCCCAAATATAGAGGAATGTTTCTCATTAAAAGTCTTATTAATCTAAAGTACATCATTCTTGTAACAGAAAGAGAGTATGAGTGAGCATCATAAATTACATTATCATGTTTATGATAAGCTGGAGCTATACGGGCCTGTAGCAGTGGGTTATCAAATGACACATGGGGCAAAGCCCAACAGAACATTAACGGTTTGCTGGTCATTTTTCTTAGCTCTTTGATCATATAATCATGATATTGCCTGATCTTGTAGTAGTGGGATAATGAAAAGACTTCTGGTTCATTTAATATCTCAAAACCAAACGTAGATTTACGATCATTAAAGACTTTTATAATATCAGCAAAATATGACAGCTGCGCTTCCCATCCATCCTTGTCATCTATTGTCTTTATTTTACGGTTCCACCATTTATCCCAAAAATCTTTTTTGGTGTTGTAGTTTGGAGTACGCTCCGCTGAAGTCCTTTCGTAATACCTAGACATTACTGAATTAGGCATCCCGATTCCATTTCCAATCCATGAAGAACATTCCCATTGATGGTTATCATAAATGCACTTTATTCCATGCTTATCTGCTGAATCTGCTATAACCCTTAAGTTATCAAGACACTGATCTCTATTCAGTTCCCATGATTCCCAGTATAATGTAACTCTTAGACATGTAAATCCGCTATCAGCAAATATCCTGAAAGAATCCTCAATGTAGTTTTCCGGTGGATGAGGAGTAGATCTGTTCTGGTAAGACGAGGATTGATAACCATGAAAATTTACCCCTATTAATTGAGGTTGCAATCTTAACCCTATCTTATAGGCAGTGTGTTTGTTACGGCCACTATTTAACTTTCTATAACAAGGGTTCTTTATCTAAACATCAAATAACTGACCGTAGAGTCCAGTATATAGAGTCCAGACATATCTTCGCTACAGGAAAATGGCACTGAAGAACACTATTTTCGAAACATTTCTGAATGCGCCGAAGTATCAAAAATTCTAGCAGATGGGGAATTTATAGAGTCAGAACCGTTAAGAATCGTGCAGGATTGGTCACAAATATCTGAAAAAATGATCGGCCCAGGATACATTATGTGTGGCAATTCGGCTGCACTTGTAGATCCCATTTTGTCATCTGGGGTAACATTGGCTATAAGTTTTGGATTAATTGCTGGCAGAGTCATAAACACATCGTTGGAATATGGAAATGAAGACCTGATATACAAATGGTATCAACAGACCTATGAATTTACATATACCAATTTTCGATCGATGGCTGATTTTTCGTATTTAGGTTCCGGCCGAAAAGAAGATTGGTTCGATATAGCCTCCGAACAAATAATTAAAGATGCAGAAGTCGAACTTAGCAAAAGAGACATATTCTTCATCTATAACAATCGATTTCTAGTCATCCTATGACATCTACTATTGTTGTTTTCCTCTTGATCTCCTCCATCCTTGCTGTCAAGGCCATAATCTGATCTGACAACTATGCTATGGCATCGTCTTTCAGCTTGTCACGATTTCTTAATGATTCATTCAACTCTTCCAACTCTTCGACTTTACTCTATATTTGCTCCTTGCCTCTCTAGCTTAACGATATTTAGAAATGTCAAGTAAGGCTCTACTTTGCGAAATATCTCTGCTTTCTCCAAATCTTTCTTTGTCCAGTATGTGGAACCAGAATGACCTATGAACCATTCAGGAAAATCAGAATAACCGAGATCAGGTATAGTGGTTTTCACAAATCGTCTGAATGAATGAAGAGTTATCTGTCTACGTCTTAGACCTAAAAACCGAAGTTAACTATAGCAATGTTCCAGAGTTCTAGACACACCTACGCATAACATGGAAGCAGGATGGTAGTATGCGAGATGATCTGTGCAACGATAAATGGGATTCCACAAAGGTCGCTCCATAATAGACGCCGGTACCTTCAAAGCGCGCCAAGTCTTTCAATGGCGGCCTTCGATACTCAGCCCGGTCGCAATTACGATTATGCACGCTGGAATTCGAGCGCCATTCTCGACTTAGATGCTGACGTACGGTTTGCTGTCGGGGACGAGTCACGTGCCCTTGGCGACGAGGATCTCTGCGCCGAACTTCTGTGCCTGGTGGGTCCTAATTTGACAAAATATTCTCACTTTGTTTTACTTTCACAACAAGACAAAAATTAGTAGAGTACAATAAAAATATAAAATAGAGTCTGTCAAAAATTATTTATTTTACAAAATCATAAAGAATTTAGATGAAGAAAACCTCTATTAACATTCCTAAGACAATTTTTGGCCTTTCATTAATCATACCATTAACTCTTGTTGTTGTAGTTGCTACTATGACAATAACAATGACAATAACAACAGCAGAACAACAAGGGTCCTTGCATGCACAAACTAAAGACAACATATCTTCTATCTCTTCCAAACCAACATTACAAGAATTTACTGTTCCAACAGGTTCCCATCCCCATGATGTTGCACCTGCAGCTGACGGTAGAACTATCTGGTATACTGCCCAGGCTGCAGGTGAGTTAGCACGATTGGATCCAAAAACTGGTAAATCTCATATCATAGCACTTGGCAAAGGCTCAGCTCCACATGGTGTCATTGTTGGTCCAGATGGTGCTCCTTGGATTACAGATGGTGGACTGAATGCGATCATACGTGTTGATCCTGTGACTGAGAAAGTGCGTGTGTTTCCATTGCCTAATGATGGTAGTAGTAGCATCAGCAATGCTAATCTAAACACAGCTACATTTGACCATAACGGTGTTTTGTGGTTTACTGGACAAAGCGGCATTTACGGAAGACTTGACCCAGCTATTGGAAGGATACAAGTTTTCAATGCTCCGTCTGGTCCTGGACCTTACGGAATAACAACAACACCTGAGGGTAATATTTACTACGCTTCATTAGCTGGAAATTATATTGCTCGAATTGATTTGGTCAGTCATAACTCTATTGTTATACAGCCACCAACTCCTGACCAAGGAGCCAGGCGTATTTGGTCTGATTCACATGGTAGACTTTGGATTACCGAATGGAATGCTGGTAATTTGGCTGTTTATGATCCTGCTGCTACTAACAAATGGAAAGAATGGAAGGTACCAGGTAACAATCCAATGCCATATGCTATATATGTAGACAAGAATGATATGGTATGGTTAAGTGATTTTGGAGCAAATGCAATAGTGAGATTTGATCCCAGTAAAGAAAAATTTGATGTATTTGTAATACCAACTCCAGGAGCTAATGTACGCCAGATCCTAGGACGACCAGGAGAAATATGGGGAGCAGAGTCTGGTACAGATAAACTAGTGGTGCTCAAAACGGCTCTTTGAGGAAAGTCCATTTCTACCAAAGTCACATTTTGTTGTAGGTTCAATATTCTATTAATTAGATTTGCATTGTGAATAATGGTAAAGTACTATGGCAAAAGACCAATCAGACAATAAATACAGCAACAGCCTTTGAAAAGGTTAGTTTTGCGAATGGTAGTAGTGGCCATATTAGCGATAGATATGCATAATATCGTCGGGACACTTTCAGATAGACCAAATGAGCATTCTCTTTTCGAAAATATCTTGTCTTATAGAAAGATGAAGAGTGAGTAGGTCACTTCCGACTTGTAAAAAAGTTGTGTTTATGTTCTTCGGAGCAAAAATGTTCTATTTTTAAAACTCCTCTGTTAGAATCCCCTTCCACATAAGGCCAATCTTCATGCTGTGAAAAATCTTTACAACAATAAGCGCAACAAATCTTGTTATTATCATTATTATTATAATCTTTCATATTGTACTCTATACCTTCACCTTTTTTTGATATAGTCCCTCATCAAAATTTTTATACACGATAAAGTTTCTAAACCTCATGGTCTAGCTACTTTAGGGTTTGAAAAAAGTCGTAAGGGTAGTAGCTGTAGTAGTATGATTGTTTTTCGTAGGATTAGCTTATCTTCAGTAACTATCAACACTTGCAAATGCAACAACACAGATTCCTGGGTTTAACACCGGTGATCATGCAGACGCTTTAGCAATGACAAATTTTGGTATTCCGCTAACGGGCAGTATCTCTATGGGTATCGCATTTGGATTCATTCGAGGGTAATAAAATGAAGTTTTGTATTTGTTGCCAAAATTAATTAGCAAGCAAAATAGTGCACTTTTCGACGAAATTATTGGCTATGATCATATAAAGAGACTTTTTAGAATGGCTTTGGATTGAGTCTGCAGTGCATATTCTCCTAGAAGGTCTACCAGCCTCAGCCAAGACTATGTTTCTGACATCTTTAATGCATCGATTAAAGAACTCATATTTGCAGATGGGGTAATTCGAGCAAGGTCGGGATGATGTATTACCTCTTGACAAATAAGCCATGTTATTTGCTTGTTGACGAGATTGACAAGATGACTTGCAGGGACCGGGTATTCTTACTGAATGTGATGGAGACCCATAGTGAGCGAAACCATACGATGGATGCAGCAGGTCTGCCGCATGCCATTATTTTTCCAATTTCTTAGTTCAGTAGGAATCATTAACAACGTTAGTTACACTATGCATGTTAAAGTATGTGGGCATCACGCTCAATGTCTGAATCGGTTATGCCAACACTACATGACACGTGCCCACGCCTACGAACAAAATTACGTGAGTAGTAGTTTTTAGTAGCAGAGACCAAGAAGCTTGATCTTTCATCACCACTAGTAGCAATTTTTAATAGTGTATGTTTTCTATTTGTAGTAAACTGGACTGTTCTTATAATAATCTATCAAACTTTGATTTAGTCCATTTTTAGATAACGGTTATTATTATGTAGCCATAGAAATAAGGAAGGTTTACTCATGGTTGTAAAAAGAAAAAGCAAAGAACAAGAAGATGACAAAAATCCTATTGATGGGATAAGGATGTCTGAGCTTCTTACAGATATGAGATTATGGAAAAATAAAAACAAATAAGAGATTTAGTTTTCATCATTGTTATGCTATTCACACCCAATTGCATATGTTGTAGTGGAATAAATAATGAGTTATCTTAAACATACAACTTAATAGGTGAACCCTTGTACTAGCAAAGCTCATTCCTACAAATCTTACTTCGTCATAATTTTTGCATTCTACTGCAAGGACCTTAGTTCCCTGTGTTGCTAAAACATCTATTTCCTGAGTAACGCCATTCATACCTACCAATTTTTATAATAATGCTCAAAAACCGATCACCTTCGCCGAGAGTATTCCGTAGAAATAAAACAGAATTTATTGTAATAGCCGCAGAAATGCTAGCTTCACATCTGCTTTGACTGCTCCAACCATTGTATTATCTACCACCTGGCTTGTGTTCCTTATTTGCAGATCCATGGCAACGCAATACATTTGGTGTAATACAAACAGTATTTCCAATCTTATCAAGAAAAATTGTTTTGCTATATCAAATTTAGGATCATCATCTTGTGCTGTATCTCCATCTTTTTCTATAATAACAACAATAGTTTCGGCTTACGAAATATGGTACTCAAAGGTAACTGATTGGAATGTAATTACGTATATTCGTTAAATTACTAAAGTTTGTCTAATAATTTAGTATCATTACCATGTCTTAATTCTTCTGTCATCCTTACGCTTTATGGCAATTTCTCCTCTATCATGCATAGGTCCTAATGATGGACCACTTCCAGTATAGTCACCCACAACTTCCTCCACAAAATCAAAGTCATTTAATCTTTTAAGGACGTTTGGCGTCACTCTCATATGTGTTACATAATGAGTACCATTATCATAAACTGCTGGAACAGTACCAGTGGTTTCTAATATGTGATTTTTGCACCAGTCCGAATTCGTTCCTTCTTTTGCAAATACCTCTATTGTATAGAATGGCCCACTATCTCTATATTTTTTTGGATCCTCACTAATACGCATAAGTACATCATGTATAAGATAAGAGTCTACCTTAGGAAATAGTTGAAGATATGTTGCTTCTATCTTCTTTTTTTGCTTATTTAACGACTCAAGTTCAGAATACAGTTTACTTACAGCTTCGCCTTCAATCTGATTTCCATCAGATTTCATATTTTATATGCATAAATGATGTTTATAAACATTGGTCAATTCCAGGATTTGTATCAACCTTTCATCTGGCAGTACTAATGAAACTACATTTTAAAAAATATGCAAAGACTGCTATGAATCATTTCAATCTTGGAAAGATTCTGGACAATTGTGATAATATTATACAGAGCAAAGTAACACTTGATTTCAAAAATAGAATCGAAGATATGATAATCAAGGTAGATTGGCTAAAGCCACATTACAACTATTTTAGATCAGATGATTCAATCATGTATATAGATGTCAAGTATAAACATCCAAAACTACAATCTCTGATTGAATGCAATCCAACTATATGAAAAATATTAATTCATATATTAGAGACTTATTCTTTTTTCAATTTATTAAAGGATCTATTAATTTTATTCAGAAGATAATGAAATAGAAGTTTTAATTATTAGCGGAAAGGAGGCCAGAATACATTTGCATGCATGACAATATTTTTCTACTTTTGTAAATTCTCCATCTCCAACATTGAACAAGGCTTCCTGTGTAGCTCTATTGCCACAGGTTACACAAACTTAGCTTTCTTAATTCGGGTACAATTTTTAAATACAATATAATACTCAAGGAGTTGATGAACAAAAACACCAAACATAACTATTTTGCAATCATTGGAACTGCCCTTTTTGTCGCATTGATAGCCTTAGCAACAGTACTGGGTACTTTCAATACTACTCCGACATCAGCCATGACTATGCAGAAAGGAAATCAGACTATGAGTAAAAATATGACAAGCGTTGGTGGCGGCATGAATGCAACTGGGAATATGACACCTCCTAATAAACGATAACTCAATGATACCGATATTTTTCTATTTATTTACCGTAGAAAATCAAATTGTATTTGATCCTATGATGGGCACTGGTACCACAGGTGTTGCTGTTCTTAAACTAAAAAGACAGTTTTTGAGGAATAGAAAAAGATATGGAAACATTTGAACATGCAAAAAGAAACATTAGTAACATACAATAGCAGCATCAGCCTCTGAGCAGCCTAATAACAATAATTAATTGCGAAAAACTGTTTTTCCACATGATACTAAATAGTTTGTAGTCATCCAATAATTGTCTAGCCAGGTCTTGGACATACATTTGTCCCTTCCAATAAATGGATAACCTCACATGGTCAAATGGAAGAATATGTATTTGAGGATATATATGAATGGCTCACATCGCCCGCAAGAGGTCGATGAAGAGGTACGGTAAAAAAATAGATCTTGAATCTGAAGATATCAACTATACGATATA
>DATDFS010000248.1:0-9593 GCA_036522495.1 Nitrososphaeraceae archaeon
ATGAACAAAGCACAGAAGTTGGGAGAGAGGATGATCCATTAACAGAATATAGGTCCAAGGAAGCGATGACTCCTGCAAAGGAAAAAGAGCATGAACCAACTGCAGTAAGCAGAGATCCAAGCAGTCAGAAAATTGTAGAACCAGGTCAAGTTGGAACAAATCCTGAAGAGGCAGCAGAAAGAGCTAGAAGAAGCGGTATGACAAAAGGAACAGCTGGTGCTGCCGAAACTGGGGAGGAGGCCGCTGACTCAAACACATAGAGTATTTGAATGAAGATACAGGAGATCCACTTCCTTTTTTATCAACTTAAGTATTGCAGGGTAAAAATATGTACTAACACGCGAGTCAAAGGATTCGATTCTGTAGTGATAGAATGAAACCTTGAGATGATATCAGCAGCAACCATATTTTAGCTAAAAAATATGCCAGCATTCCTTATCGACAATTCAAGATTCCATCTTTTCTCCATTCGTGACCCTACTTCTTCAATATTCCTCCAAAAGTACTACGCATATTATGAACAATTCCTTTACGACTTTCCTTCTTTTCTACAAATTTGAAGCACGCTGGACACAACGCATGCAAATTAACTGGGCGATTATCTTTCAAAGAACCGTTGATGTGCTCAAACCGCGGATGAATACTTGCGCTAAATTTCACTGAACACTTTTGACATCTATGATGGGCTCTTTCTAATACTGTCTGCCGTATACTCATTGTAAGATGTTCATATTTACTTTTATCTACTTTCTCATTTGAGCTGCCGCCAAAAAATGACAATATTGGTAATGTATTCTTTCTCAAACTTATCTCTTACGGAAATGATATTGAACTTCACTGGAGACTAGTTTTAGCAAAAATAATGAACTCATACAAAGTTCAAGCGGTTTTGGAACTAATATCTGCAATTCGCAAAGGTTCTGGAAGCCACTCTCCACTTTTAACTAATCGCTTAATAATATTAATTGCTGAATCTAAGCATACTTTGTGACCAACGCTTACATAGATCGGCTTCCTGCCTTCGGTTTTCATTCTAAATCCCAGGATATCACCATCCAATTCGATAAATTGATCTTCCCTTACATCACCACAAAGCAGAGATTTAGCAACTCCTATTGTGGGCCTATCCGTCATTACTCCTACATAGCAGGCTAGTCCACATCTTCGAGGATGTAATTGCCCATGCCCATCAATAAGCAAAAGTTCAAAATAGGTTTTTAGGCAGTTCAATGTAGTCATTATTGGTCGGGCTTCTCTTAACATGAAGAGCCCGGGGATGTAAGGTTGCGTTACAGTATCTTTTGTGTTGACGCACTCGATTAATTCTAAAGTATTTTTCGTAGTTACTGCCGCCGAACAATAAGATATATTTTTCCTATAAGAGACATCTATGCCACACACATGCTTTATTTCTGTATCGAAAGTATCTTTTGCAATCACATTCTTTGCAATTTCTTTTTGTAACCCTATAATCTCAGAGTAAAGAGACGAAGTCAATCGAGATCTCATGGATCAAAATCAATAATTAGATTATGCTGAAGAAACACTTGACATTGCCCTTTTTGCCGGTAAATACACTAATATAAAAATATAACAATAATTCCTATCGATTTTCTTACTAATCAGTCTAAAGAATCCTAGATATACGATAATACAAATAGAAAAAATATGCCGGTGAACTATTCAGCCTTGTCAAGCTTCAGAATGTTAGCGTTCGTATTGCTTTTGATGTCATTATTTGTTTCTATTGTTATACCCATGGCATATGCACTACAGACACATGGAAAACAGAGTGGTAAACAAGAAATCAAGCAATCATGCACTGGAAATGGAAATGGTGATATAACCTGTCTAAATACAGTCACGGCAATATTATGCGAGCATGCGATATGTATTATTGGCGACATATCGCCTTTCTTAATCTCTGTTCCACACTAATACCGTTCGCTATAGTAGTAACTTCAAGGCGTAGGATTGACTGATTCGCCTACTTAAAATGAGTATGAAAGAGTATGAGGATAAGCTCGCAATGAAGTTAAAAAGCCAGATACAAGTGGAACATAGAGTTCTATTGAGCCGAATACAATGTTTAGTTAATAGCTTCTTTATATTGTATGAGGCGGGACAGGAGCCAACAATGTATGGGCTAATGCCATTTCTTGCATAATATAAGAATTAGAGTAAATAAAAAAGAATTGCCGATATAACCCAAGTAGATTGATTACTCCCAGTGATAGGCAAATCAAAAACTTTTATCTTCAATGATTCAAAAGTCGACTTACAGTGAGGCTAAGTATCTTGCAGCTCTTGGTCTACCTACACATACAAAGAATTTTGGTAGAATCCCATTATTGCGACTTAGAAAATAATGATGGAGCACATTAGCTTGATTTCATACTAAGAATATTTTTCTGTTCCATACAAGTCATTAGATTCTCAATTTAGTAGTTTTGGCAGATTATACAAGATTGTAACGTTGGTTCATGGTACATGAGCATTAGTTTATGATTATTGTTCTTGTTGTTTGATAACTACTTTTGTAGTATCTTTCACTCTATCGATAATATTATTACCATCAAATAGAATTCTTCCTACTACGTTTACAGGAGAATATGGCAAAATCTTATCACCATCTTTGCTAATTGGTGTTGGGCCGTAGAATAGACATAGTGCACCACCTTCAGGCCAATATGCAACATCCAGTAAGTTAACTTCTGCTCTTGCATTTTCTTCTTGAATGGCTATTTGCGTATTATCAGTATACAATTCTCGTCCCCATTTATGGATATTTACTTCTACTGGAAGGTTTTCCAGTATTGCTTTAACAGTCTTTGGTGACTGTGAATCATCTAATTGTATGGATACTGTTTCATCAAATTCAGTAAATAATACGGTCAAGTTTTTTTTCATGATTACAATATAGACCTTCTTCTTATTTACATAAATATTAACAATTCTATTAGCAATAAATGAAACTCATGAACATAGCATTGATTATTATGTGAACTTAACCAGTATCTGTAACTCTCCTTTTATCTATTGCGTTAATCAGACGACTGGTGAGTATAAGCGACTAAGAACTAACACCAAAAAGGTGGGATGGAAGAACCTGAAAATAACATTTAAGTATCTAACAACATCTTTTGCTCTGCTGGTTTTTTTCTTTCCTTCTAATCAAATCGGACAGATTTAATCCAACTTTTCTAACAGGCAGTGATCAATGCCATTATGAACATCAAATTGATAGTCCAGAACATTGTACTTTGCTGATCACCCTATAGTCTTAATCCCCATTTCTTGCTTTAGAATTTCCTGTGTTAGTTTCAATTCCCAATATTCCTCCAATCTACAAAGGTTCTAAAACTTGCATAATTAGGGCATGCTATAGTACGAACGATTGGCAGAGATTATACAGTGAAAACGTAAATATCTCAACTAATCTAAGACTTTCATATGGGTATTCCAGAAAAGATAAGAGCTATCCAAGACGAAATTCACAAGACACAGATTAACAAATCTACTGAAT
This sequence comes from Nitrososphaeraceae archaeon, assembly GCA_036522495.1. Taxonomy (GTDB): domain Archaea; phylum Thermoproteota; class Nitrososphaeria; order Nitrososphaerales; family Nitrososphaeraceae; genus Nitrososphaera_A. The sequence continues at coordinate 3,527 of DATDFS010000248.1, forward strand.
ACCATATCGGCTTGCTAAAAGCAAAAATTGCTCGTCTTAAACGAGAGTTAGAGGAAAACACACATGGCAAAACATTGTCTACGGGGAGCAGAAACGCAGGTTTTGATGTTAGAAAGACGGGCGATGCTACTGTTGTGCTCATAGGATTACCCAGCGTTGGTAAGTCCACACTTCTTAATCGTCTGACAAATGCCAAATCAAGAGTCGCTTCATATCAATTCACAACACTCACAGCCGTTCCTGGAATACTGGATTATCAAGGAGCGAGAATTCAGATTCTCGATATGCCAGGAATAATAGAAGGAGCAGCTGCTGGTAAGGGTCTTGGTAAAAGAGTGCTTTCAGTAGCTAGAAATGCAGACCTACTTTTGATTATTCTTGATGTATTTCAGCCTCAACATTTGCCTGTTTTAAAGAAGGAGCTGTCCGAAATAGGAATTAAGGCAGACCAGCGGCCTCCCGACATCATAATTGAAAAAATGTCTTCGGGTGGAATTTCTATAAATATACAAGTTCCTGTGAATGTGACAGAAAATTTAGTCAAGGAAATTTTGCGCATTTATGGCATACACAATGGTCGAATCACTATAAGAGAACCGGGATTGACAGACGATCAATTAATAGACGTGCTAAATGGTAATCGAGTCTACATTCCTTCCTTAATAGTCTTGAACAAAATAGATCTTGTAAATCAAGGATTCGTAAGAGAGGTCCAAACAAAGATTGGAAATAACTTTGTTCCAATTTCTGCGGATGGAAATATCAATGTTGATGCATTGAAGGAATCTATCTACAAAAAATTGGATTTTATCAGAATTTATATGCGGCCGAAAAACCAGGAAACAGACTACAAAGAACCAATGATTATGCGTAGGGGTTGTACAGTTGGGGACGTATGTAATAAGATCCACCGTAACATGGTAAAAGACTTTAGATTCGCACACATATGGGGGAAGAGTGCAAAGTTTGACGGTCAGAAAGTAGGTTTAGACCATGCACTTATTGATGAAGATGTATTAAATATAGTAAAAAAGGTTAATGCAATTTAAGGCTGTGTAGAAAGCATGGCAAGATTAGTCAAATCTGTGCGTAATGTAGATCTAATCATCTAAAACATAGATAATCACTTGAGAAAGAGTCTCTGCTCATATGGTATCAGCAGCAACAAGAACAACAAGAACAGGACAATACTTCAAGGTTCTTGTCTATTATAAGAAAGTATGACGCAATTGAGGGATTGGACACAGCTCGGTGATGTTAAAAATGCAAAAGATGGAGGTAAAAGTTACTCCGTTAGATTAACAGGATCACTAGGCACTAGATCCATTGAAATTATTATATGGTTACATATAATTGACTATTAACCGAAGGTAAACGTATACAGCTGGAACCCTTTACCCATAACATTGATTATAATAGAATGTGCATTATAGTCATTGTGCATTGCCAAATTATATAGTCTCTGCCCATTAATTCTGAAACTACCATCTTGTGATAAATCTACTCCAAGTGATTTCTTTGACATTGTCGTTGCTGTTGCTGCATCATTAGAGACAACTCCTCCCCCTTTTCCCCCTGCCACTATATTTACGGACTTGGCATAATATGTCAAGACGATACGTCCTGTGTCACTTTGTAATTCCATATTATCGCGGTTGTTTTTCCAATTGCCCTGAAGGTATACAACGTCAGGACTGAAATTGGTGTTTGATGGGATTGAGTATGAAACTGTCTGATCTGGTCTGAAATTTTCAGGATTTCCAAGCGGCGCTCTTGCATAATAATATCCAAGATAGATTTCAGGTGTTGTGCCTTTTGTTAGATCAACAGATTGCAAGCTCTTAGGACTAATTGTCGTTGGTTTTGTATTCAAACTAATCTCTTTCATGCCCATCAGAGCTGCTCGTTCAGCTAGTAATGACTGAATCACCTTTTCTGTTTGATCATATCCACCCTCCCCTATATGGTCATGCCTTATGTATCCTTGGGAATCAATTAAGTAATCTCTAGGCCAATACTGGTTTCCAAATGCATTCCAAGTTCCATGGTCACTATCTAGCAATACGGGATAGTTTATACCATATTTCTGAACAGCAGCCTTCACGTTGTTATAGTTTTTTTCAAACTCAAATTCAGGTGAGTGAACACCAACTATGACCAAGCCTTTGTCAGCGTATTTTTGATTCCAGTCATTGATATACGGAATAGTACGAATGCAATTAATGCAGGTATATGTCCAAAAATCCACTAGTACAACTTTTCCCTTTAGAGATGAAAGCGTTAACGGACCATTATTACCAGGTGTATTTATGTAACCGCTAATTTGAGCAAATTCAGGTGCCATTCTGAATTGCGATTTGTCAATATTCTGGAACTGAGCTTTATCTAGCTTTATCGTAGTCATAGTACCATTTTGTATGGTTGCTGCTGAAACAAATTTTTCTACTTGCTGTTGTGTTGATGATGCCTTGTTAAGGCTAGGACTGTTGAAATATATTGCAAATCCAACTATGACAGAGACTACCGCAATTGCCATTAATAACGCACTAAAATTATCTCTATTCATTTTTCATTTTCGCTCTCCTTCCTTTCATTCTCTGCAACTTAATGACCTGAAAGGCCTCCCTCCAGGTTAGCGATTTGATTAGCTAGCGGAAAGTTTGCAAGCAAGGCCAATTGATTTGTAAAGACCAATATGCCAACTATAACCAACATTGCACCCATGGCAGGATTGAAGTACTTGAGATGTTTTACCATTCTTCTGATTAATCCTGTAGCTCTTGTAAAGAAAGCACCTGTAATTAGAAATGGTATACCCAATCCTAATGAGTATGCCAGTAGTGAATTGTATGCTGCTCCAGGAGCAGTAGCAGCTAGCGTAAATATACTGCCTAAAATAGGACCAACACAAGGTGTCCATCCAGCTGCAAATGCAGCCCCAAAGACAAATGATGTTATGTAACTTGTCTTGAATTTAGGTATTTTAGTCATTCTTTTCTCAAAGTTCAGGATCCTTAATTTTATAGATAGGATAAGATATATCCCAAATGCAATTATTACTATTCCACCGATCGAAGAAAGTGTGTGTTGAAATGTGGGTCCTACAGTTGCAAGAGCGCTATTCAGAATTACTCCTAATACCGCAAATACTAATGAAAAACCAAGAACAAAGTAAACAGTATTTAGGAAAATGTTAAGCCTAGTTGATTTCCTGATAGTTAATGGTAGTTGTTGTTGTTGTTGTTGTTGTTGCTGCTGTTGTTGTTGTTTTTTCTTTCCAGTTACACCTCCGGATTTCGCATCGGTACCTTCAATCTCACCAGTAGTATTTGTGTCTGACCTTTGGATTTCATTGATACTTGTTCCTGAAAGATACGATATAAATGCAGGCAGTATTGGCAAAATACACGGTGAAATAAACGAACCTAATCCCGCCAATGCAGAGACTAGAATACTTGTTTCTAGCATTCCGGACTACGCCACCTGGGATTATCCATCGAGAAGCAATTCTTAAAAGTCTGTATTAATACTTTTTTCCAATTTACATCCAAATGCTAACTTCTCACTACTGCTTTTGTATACACGTTGAATAATAAGAATAACATACAATGTACTTTATATTATTTGACACCATCTTTGTAGTCTTACAATACATGTATACCTAACAACGCATGTTAAAGAGGAGGGGATATAGGTTCGTCACTAAGTTATCACCATTTTATGGACACTATTTGTTTGAAAGAAGGATAAATAATAATAACTATTGTTAATAATTCTTTTACGGAATTATGCTTCTTGAGGAAATGAATGCAGTGCAGGTTAAAAATGTAAATAGTAAAACGGTAGCTATATTGGTATTTGGTGCATGTGAAAACCACGGTGATCATATGCCGTTTGGCTCGGACTTTATTGTTCCTATAGAATTAGCAAAAAGAATATCCAAAAGAATGGAGAATGCAATAGTGTTTCCAGCTATACCATATGGAGTTAGCTTACACCATGCAGAATTTAACATGACCATGAGTTTACAGCCTGATACGCTTGTAAAGGTTATTGAAAATCTTCTTCAGAGTCTTGTTAGAAACAAGATAAGTAAAATACTCATAATAAACGGACATGATGGAAATATTGCTCCTATAGAATTAGCCGCAAGAACTACCAAGGACAAACACCCTGAAGTAGTAATTACATGTATAGAAGCATGGTGGATATCGGTTGGGGAAATTACAAAAGACCTATTTGAAGTATGGAACGGACTTGGGCACGGAGGCGAAGCTGAAACTTCTGCTATGCTTGCTATACGCCCAGATTTGGTAAATATGGATTACGCACCAGAAGAGGTAATTCCAAAATTACCGGGCAACAATGTTAGAATATACTGGAAGTTTAATGAGTTAACAAGTACTGGATCAACAGGATCTCCAAAGAGAGCGACTATTGAAAAAGGAGAGAAGGCATTAAAATCAATTGAAGATGTGCTTGTTTCATTTCTAAATGACATGGAAAAACATAATTGGAAATATGGATTAAATATTCAATAGACGGTGATGGCAATATATCATACTGTATTTCCACACCTGAAACTCCTATATACATCAGGGTATTATCAGGATCGATATTTTATACGTAGTTCAGTAATATGTACAATCATCAAATACCAAAGTAAGTTACTTACCGATATTACAAAAGATGACTGATTCATTTACGATAACAATATACAACAGCTAATCTGTGTTAAGCAGGCACGATGAGAATGGTGGTGGTTGTTTAACTCAATTCTACAATCATACCCACTGATGCCACGTTTCCCATTTCCTTAGGTTTTGTCACATCAAATAATGCCCATCCATCCTCTCAGTGCGAATTCCGCAAACCCAGAAGGTCGGATAAGTCAGTTCTGGATTCTCACAGTTTGTGGTCCCCCATTCCAATCTGGATCTACCTATAGTTCCTGTTCATGGCATATATTCTTCCTGCTTCTTTAGTTGCGGTGTTACGTATGTCATTAGCCTATATACCCGTCTCGACAGCAGCAGTATCTAATGCCCGTAAAGAGCAAACGGGATTAGCCTCTGGCCTTGTAAATACAAGCTACCGAATTGGCTCTGCTCTTGGTCTAGCAATCATGGTGGCCTTTACTTCTGGCCAGACCGAACACCTACACAATAATGGTACAGAACAAGTCAACGCATTAAATGGCGTTTTCCATCTCGCATTCACTCGTGCTGGACTAATATCCTGAGTAGCAGTTATCCGCAGCTTAGTTTCAATCAGAGATTGGACTCTCTTTGGTCGGACACTAGACACAATGCAAAAACATTTTCTTTGTTTGTAGACATGATATTATATTTCTGATTATACACATTATGTACGGCATGGTAAGAGATCCTGTATGTATTATGATGATTGACGAAAAGACGGTACAACATATCTCGGAAGTAGATGGACAGAAAGCCCATCTGTGTTCAGCATATTATAAAAGTCAGCTCGATTACAACCGGGTACTGAAATTATACTAGTATCTTCAGCAGCCGCTTCCATATTGATGTAATTGTCACAGACTAGGGATTTCTCCTTCAAACCTTCTTTTTATAGACTCTATTCTTCCAGCATATTTTTTCTTGTAACCAGACATGCATCCAGTACAGCAGAAAAATCGCTCGTAATTTGCAAATTTGAACACATGTGGACCTCCCAAGATATGACCCTGACAAAATTCGCAATTTAGATTTATTTTCATTCCTTTTTTAATTCTGATTTTGGCATCCTGCTGTTGATGTAATTGATTGTATTGTTTTTTCTCCTCCTTCTTATTTTGTACTTCTTCACTTTGTCTTATTATTGCCTCAGAGGAACCCCCATTTCTCTTTGTCTTTTCAAGTTCCAATTTCCCGATATCATCTTCCACTCTATCAAAATTAAGGATCGGAGAGACAGATTTTATAAATCCTACATTCATGAGTCGGTCAAATCTTGCCTTTACTGTTGGTGTTGTTATGCCGGTTTCCCTAGAGATCTCACGAAATGACTTACGACCATCTTTGAACAATGCTTTCAGAATAGATAC
>DATDFS010000249.1:0-5869 GCA_036522495.1 Nitrososphaeraceae archaeon
AAATTATTATAAACAGGCTAGTTGCACCCAACAAGACGGAAGTTTGACATCTGGTAAACCAATAGTATTTGATATCACCATTCCAAATTCTGTTAGAAACAATGAAGGTGCAATTCAGTTTGTCAATTTTATACTCTCTAAGGAAGGAGCAACAATTTTACAAAACGACGGATTTAAAACAATGACACCTTTAATGATTGGAGGTAATGTATCGTCCATACCAAAAGAGGTATCTTCTACTAATATTATTAAGAATCGATAGAAATTAAGTGCATGATCAAAAAACCAAGAAATGAAGTTAAGTTCTGTCTATTTAGTATCTACTGAAATAATAATTTTCCCTCTCCTTCCTTCTACTTTGTCATTATTTATGCTGTGGTAGAAGTCGATAAGATTGCCAGCAGAAGATTAGATTAGATTCCAAACTTTACAACAAAATTACATGTCGTCACAGGACCATATGATACAATTAGGATTTTCTGACATGCTTAATTTAGCACAAACGATTGGGATAGTAGGAACTATGATCCTGACATTATATTTCTCAAAAACAGATACAAGGTCTGTCAATTGAACAGCAAACGACGGGTCCACCAACAGGACATATTGTGATCTGGTTTGCTGTCCTCCGCATATTTCCATTTCTTAAGTAAGTTATCGATTTGCTTGAATATGAATAGGTGGCTTTGTTTTTTTGACCATCTGAATTATTCTCTTACAGGACTGGATGTAAAGATTTTAACTTTGGATCCATGGAAATTGTTTATACTTTTTATAGTATTCAACTAATCCGCCTTCCAACAACATCTGTCGCATGAATTCTGGCACTTTTTTGGCTTGAAAAGTCTCTTTAGTTCTAATATTTTCTGCAGTAAAGTTGGTTATGTCTATTCTAATATCGTCTCCCTGATTTATTTTCCCTTTTATTTCTGGTATTTCAAGCGCTGGCAATCCGATGGTAAAGGCGTTCCTATAATATATACGCGCAAAACTTTCAGCTATAACTGCCGAAATTCCAGCATATTTTAACGCTACTGGGGCCTGTTCCCTACTAGAGCCACCTCCAAAGTTTCGGCCTGCTACTATTACATCACCCTTGGAAATTTTCTTATGAAAATCAGGATCAAATCCGTACATAGCGTATTTTGCCATTTCGTAAGGATCGTTAGTTCTACTTTTGAACCTGAATGGTATGATTATGTCGGTATTGATATTATCGCCAAATACCCAGGCTTTTCCTTTCATCTGTTCGCTCATATTCAGAAGTACCTCCTTGGATCAGATATTTTACCTTCAATTGAAGATGTTGCTACTGTCGTGGGATGCTGCTGCGACAGCTGCTGTAGTGGGGATGATGTCGTTTGCATTCAAACCACCTGTATGTAATATGGGTTATCCATAGATGAATTTAAATTATTTTCCTTAAACATTCAAATTAGTCGAATTTTGTTTCCGCAACATCAAGTATGATTTCTTCATATTTTTCCGTCATACGTTACAGAATCTTGTTCATTCTCTAGTCATATTGATATTCTCTGGTTCCCATAATTAGATTCCTCTTCTGCTATCATGAAACGATAAATCACGAGCAGATATGAAAGGTAAGGTAAGAATATACCTATCCTTAATTCGAAGCGATATCTAACGGTGTGTGATAAAGTTATCTCAGGATGTTGTGCACCGGACTGGTAGAGCAGATGTAAGAACATGAGAGAATGTAAAAAAATTTTAATATTAGCCACGACTAGAGATCATCCGAAAACATCGACAGATTGATATCCAACCATGCAACACATCACAAGATAAGGACTAAGAAGGAACACATTTTTTAATTCTAACTGACTTTCCAATGGAATTGTATTCTGTGCTCATAGATATATCTTTTCAGATAATCCGTGATGACATAGGAGTATCTACGTTTCTAAAATCTTAATTAGTATGGATGTACCTATTTTTTATAGGTGAATAATGGTATGAGTTCAGATGATATAGAGCCATTTGACTGGTATAAGAGATTGTTTGGGCCTGGAGCAGGAGGAAGAAGAGGAGGCTTCGGCGGTGGAGGATTCTTTGACGATATGTTCCGAGGATTTGATCAAATGAGGCGAGAGATGGAAAGAGAATTTGAAGGTATAGAAAAAAGAATACCCAAAGACTTGGTAAGAGAATATAACACACCAGAAGGCGGGAAAGTAAGAGAGGTAGGACCATTTGTTTATGGATATTCAATGACTATTGGTCCTGATGGCAGGCCAAAAGTAAGAGAATTTGGCAATATAAAGCCATCATCAAGGGGATTTGGTGGTGGAATGACTCGACCTGAAATTAGCGGCGAGACAGAACCTTTAGTGGATGTAAGCACAACCGACAAGGAAGTTAAAGTTGTAGTAGAAATGCCTGGAATAGATAAAAATAATATCAAAATAAACGCCCACAACAGCACTTTAGAAGTCAAAAGCGAAGATCCTAAAAGGAGATATCATAAAACTATCGAAATTCCACCAGAAACCGATATAGAAACAGCCAGATCTGCTTATAACAATGGGATATTAGAAATAACATTTAAGACAAAGGATCAGTTGAAGCCAAAGGGAAAGACAATAAAGGTCGAATAATCAGAGCAAAATTACCGTTCTGGCTGATACTAAATTTTTATTTTAATGACCTGATCTTGGAAATGCTTTATCATAACAGTAGTGTATATCTTGTGTTGTAAGTTGGCGTGTTTTATTTGCAGTTTCTGTTGTACAGTTGAAATAACGTGTTAATGCATGGGCCACCTGGATAATAACAGCAATCATACTTGTTGTTACCAGCATCAAAGCTGCTACGGGAGCAAAGATTGCTATTTTTGTTGTTGTTATTGGTTTTAGTGTTGTATAATACATATACTATATATCATAGCAATTCGTAAAAGACGGTATCAATATATATTTGAGGTGTCAAACTTCCTATCCTTTTTTAATTTCGTTGATAGATAATAGTTAATGTTATAATAATACTGATTGATTAAATATTTATGGACAGAACTTCTTAATTGTATATAAAACTTTATCGAATTAATGAAATGATTACTATCATTCAAACCTTATGGGTTAGAGAAAGCTAAGGAATTTTTCATATCATTATCTTTATGAAAATCCTTCTCAGTATTTGTGTGACAATCCTTTTCTTATAATCTAAATATATGCTTGGTTGTTGGCTTGGTAATACCGATACTCCTATAGTATAATGATTGCACTTCCAGTCACGAGTACTAAGACCATGTGATGAAATGAAAATACTATTTGTAGTAGCTTGTGTTTTCTTTGCTACATACATGTGGCTCCAAATATTCACAGGTGAAATTTATTGAGATATTGACCTAGGGGAGTATAATTAATCGATAGAATAGTATTATTACCATTATCAGATTGAACTCACAACACTTTAAAGTCTATTACTTGATCTAAATATCATGCTATCATCTCGATCGGGTATCAATGTGGTTTACTCCTCAACCACTCTGCCAGAATTGCAGTCTCCTTATTTGATTTGTGGTTTTCCTGGTAGTGGATATGTTGGAAAGATCGCAATCGATCATTTGATTCAGGAGCTCAATGCAAAACGTCTTGTCGATATTTACTCGACCTCGTTTCCTCCACAGATTATGATTAGAACTGATGGTGTAGCAGAACTCATGAGAAATACAATTTTTTATTCAAAGGCTGGAGCCACTTCTGGCAATGATCTGCTACTATTGACCGGAGACTCACAGCCAAGCAGTCCTGAGTCTGAATATGCTCTGGCTGAACAAATCCTGGATATTGCTGCCAAGTTTGATACAAAGAAAGCCTTTACTCTGGCAGCGTCGGTTACTGGGGTATTTGTGGATAAGCCACGTATTTTTGGAACAGCTACTGATGCAGATATTGTAAAAACATTTGATAAACAAAATATCTTAACTATGGATAATGGTAGTATAGGAGGTATGAATGGCCTTGTTATTGGCATTGCAAAGCTTCGTGGGATGAAAGGTACCTGTTTATTAGGAGAAACGTCAGGTTATGTTGTAGATGCCAAAGCTTCCAAAGCCATTTTGGAAAGTTTGCTTTCGATAGTTGGGATAACTATAGATATGACTAACCTTGAGAAAAGGGCAAAAGACACAGAGATGCTAATTCAAACTGTTGAACAACAAGTATCTGGAAGGGTATTAGAAAGTCAACAGCCTACTACACCTGGTAAGACAGCAACTAACACAGGCTACATCAGCTAACTATAACCAACATGTAGTCTTTAGTGAGTACTGGCAATTATATTCTGAGATCGTACAGTAGATGATAAATCCAGCCTTTTTGCTGGAATAGGGTTTCCAGCATATGGTTTAGAAAGGGTTATTTGCGCTCATTGCTATTGCTATTTTCCTCTCCAGACAACGAGTTTAAAGTGTGGTACCCTTTATATTAAAAAATTTACAAATGGAAAGCTACTTCAAAGATTGCTCAAGTGGTTGCAGTTACTGAATTTGTTTTTGGTTTAAGATAATCATATCGCATCTTAAATAGCTCTATAACAACAGGTATATCTTCTTCTCCTTTAATCCAACAGCTGACCCATCCCGATTGGGGTAGTATATGATGTGGCGAAACTCTTCCAGAATTAACTAAGTCATTTCTTACATCCATCGGAAATGGTAAATCTGCTAAACGATCACCATGAACATGCCCCAGTTCCCTTTCGTTTATCCGGAATTCTAGACCTCCAAATCTATGCGGCTTAGAAGTAACATATGGCCAACTCAATATTTCTTTCTTTATGTTTTCTATGATGGTGGTCATAATTAATATTTATTAGCCTGTATACATATATAACCTTCTAGGTTTACAAATTATACAAATCATTCTATATCGTTAAATTAGAATTAGACAGTAGCAGAAATTATTGGCTTTTTAAGAGGCTATAATATATAATAGTAATTTTTGCACGAGTCAGGAATGATTAATTTAAAAATGAATGTTCTACCTTTTTGAGTGATATTTCAACTGACACTATATCTCCAGTGACTAAATAATTTTGTTTAGATTCTTAGCAATATCAAAATGCTTATGATTTGCTCAATTAGACGACAGATGTTACAGAATGTTTCAAATTTTTATTCCGTAGATCGCAATAGTGCCTTCTTCAAAGCTTTCTTTATCTTGTCTACGAGGTACGAGGTTTCACATAAACTTTATCGTAACGATAATAATAAAAATACTTGATATAAAGGGTGAGGTAACAAACTTGGATGAAGAAACACCACCTACAATAATAATAACTAAAACTGCAAAAGCAGACTATCCTATACATGAGCTCATCGCAAAAAGATGGAGTGCAAGAGCGTTTTCTACCAGACCTGTAGAAAAATCAAAGTTGTTGTCGATCTTAGAGGCAGCAAGGTGGGCCCCCTCTTCGCGTAATGAACAGCCATGGAGATATATCATATTTACAAATGATAACCCTGAAAAGCTAAAGAACGCACGATCGGTTTTAAAAGATATCAACAATTATGCCAAGAGAGCACCAATTCTAATCTGTGCAATAACAAAGAAAACCTATTCTGATAATGGAAATTACAATAGACTTCACTTTCATGATTTGGGAGCAGCTAATGAGAATATGTTTCTTGAGTCATTCAACCAGGGTCTAATCATGCATGAAATGGGAGGCTTCCATGTTCAGAGAGCTAGAGAAGTCTTCAATATACCTGAAGACTTTGAAGTCGGCATTATGATAGCGATAGGATATCAGGACACACATGATATATTACCAGAAAGTTTAAGACAAAAGGCCTGTATACCCAGAGAAAGAAAATTGCTATCGGAAATTGCATTTCTCGAAGAGTTAG
>DATDFS010000250.1:0-17082 GCA_036522495.1 Nitrososphaeraceae archaeon
GCTTTACCAGACTGAAAGTCCCATGGAGCAATTAAAACCAGGTCATTGTCTCTTATCCACATTCTTCGTTTAATCTTACCACGAATACGACATGTCCTTACTTGTCCATCTGTAGTCTTTACAATAATATTATCTCCGCCCACGAGTTTGACTACGCGACCAAACAATTCACCATTTTCTGGCATCACTAATTTTTTTAGATGTGATTCATTCAAAACTTTCCTTTTTCCTAATTTAAAAACCTAACAACCAACGCTTAGTACAGGAATAAAAACGTAATGATGACTCGTTCACTAATCTAAATCGGTCATATTTTTATTAATTTTTCAACTGCATTTTAGATCGAGGTGAATAGTATCAATATGTTATAATAGATCCCTTTGCATATCAAATTTAATGTATACAAACAAAAGATCTCTGACATTGGCTAGCATTGTCATTTTCATGGCAATAGCACTAGTAACCGCAGGTAGCCTTACTAGCTCAGCTTTTGCAGCAAAAAAAAGAACAAGCACCGCCACCATCCCATTAGGAGGTACAACCGCTTCTTCGACTGGAAGTACAGCCGGTACTTCGAAAGCCTCACTAAGCAAATTCATTAGCTGTCTAAGGACAGCGGCAAAAGGTACTACATCTATAGCGACCCCAACCACCACAGCTACCCCCTCCACCGGTAAGCTTCTTCGATCGGAGGTCACCAATTGTTACGATACTGTCTATGGCGCCAGAAGCACGGGTAGCAGCACTGGTGGTAGCAGCATGGGTAGCAGCTCTAGCGGTAGTACTAGCACTCGCGGAAGCGCCTTGGGCGGTAGCAGCACTGGCGGCGGCACATTTCCTCCAGCTGGAACACCTTAGTAGCAATCAGTAGCATGTCCTATGATCATGGACTCTACCTTTTTTTTATGGTTAACCCATAGTGAACTGATTTTCATCTCGTTGAAGCGAAGCCAATAAAGGATATCTTGGCATCGCAGGGGATAGAAACGCAAACCCCTTTCATGTGCTTGAATAATCATTAGATCTACGATATAAAGAAATGTTTATACTGGCTATGTGACCTAATATGCATATAGACGTGACAAACCACTATGACATCTTAGGTGTTAACAACAATGCCTCCCAAGAAGAGATAAGGAGGTCTTTTCGCTATTTAGCATTAAAATATCATCCTGACCGAAACAAAAATACTGAAGAAGCAAAGCAAAAATTCATGCAGATCGTTGAATCTTACGAGGTTCTTTCTGATGCACAAGCAAGAACGCAGTACGATATGAATACGTTCCATCCATTGTATGATTACAAGAGCAAGTGGCAGAAGCGTGCTGCATATACAGATTTTGACAAGGTATACAATTATTCAAAGAGAAGGCGCGGATTTAACTCAGCCGGCGGCATGCGTGGAAGGAGCAATGATGCAAAAAATAATGATACACTGCGATACATCAGTAAGAGGACAGGTGCAAAAATCAGAAAAGCACCTATGGTTTTAATTAATTGTCTCGCATCTGCTGTCCGCTCCGTCACTGTTACAAACGCAGAAGAATAGGCATACCTAATTAAAATTCTGAAAAACAGATCGTTACAGTCACGGCCGCATTATTCTTAAATATTGTTTTTCAGTGCGTACAGCAGTTATTGTCTTGAATGCGCGTATTACTTAACTACGATAGATAATCTATATGCAACATTGTCTTAACTTTTATTTTGGTTAATAGAGTCAAAAGTTGTCTATAGTCAGCGAGGATTTCTAACAACATACAGATTATGTTTATTATTGTTATATTGGCATGCAAGCTCGAGCACAACCAGATCTATCACTAATTAGTCAAAAGAAGGTGTTTTTTGTTGTGCCCTATTCACAATTCAACCCATCATATAATTTATCATGAGTGTTTTGTTTTCTGATTCTTTATCGCGATCTTCTTCGGCTTATTATTTAGAAGAACTTGCTAGAAAATTATGTTTGTGCTCCTCAGAGCAAAAATGTTCTATTTTTAAAACTCCTCTGTTAGAATCCCCTTCTACATGGGGCCAATCTTCTTCCTCTGAATAATCTTTGCCGCAATAAGCGCAAACATTATTTCCCAATATACTTTCCCAACTACTTGATATTTACTATTTTCTCTTAAATTCTTTTAGAATAAAAATATAGGCAAACAACAGTAATGGCATAAAGGTGATGGATTCAACGAGGCGCAGATAATTGGATCTTCTTGAAGGCTAATTGATTGGGACAGATCTTAGCAGTCCTTCTCAGAATGGCTAACGATAACCGAGGAGTTAGGAGAGTATGTGGTAAAAATGATGTTTTTCAAACTCCACCAAGTAAATAGATCTGGATTGTCAATGTTCTTTACTTAAGGATGGATGGCTGTAAAGGGAAATATCCACAGAAAAGGGTAGATTGTTACAGCAGTTCTAATAGTAGTATTTTCCCTCGTCATCAGACATGCTGCTTATTATGCTATGCAATGGTAATATAAAAATAAAGAGAAGAAGTCTGCCTTATAAAATCATCATTTTGCAAAAAAGGCGCTGCAACCAGTTTTAAGCAAAATCCCCATACTTAAGATCGAGAAATTTGGCACATCAAACTGCGATTGTTACCGGCAGCGGCAGGGGTATTGGAAAAGAAACTGCCATCCTATTGTCAAAAATGGGGCTGAATGTGGTCATTTGTTCTAGGACTCAAAACGAAATTGATTCTACAGTTGAGCAAATCAAAGAAATTATAATAGATACAAATCATAGTGATGGTGATGTAGCCGAGGGCAGAATACTTGGTATAAAATGTGACGTTAGTAAAGCCTCGGAAGTCAATTATCTTGTCAAATCAACGGTTGAAATATTCAAGAATATAGATATCCTGATAAATAATGCAGGAATAGTCTACATCAAGAAGTTAATAGATACTTCGGAAGAGGAATGGGATAAGACAATCGACATTAACCTGAAAGGTGCCTTTCTGTCTTCTAAGGCTGTTCTTCCTTTTATGATGAAAAAAATGTCTGGTGTAATTATTAATGTTAGCTCAGGTGCGGGGAAGACAGGATTTCCAGATATATCTGCCTATTGTGCAAGCAAATTTGGCATGATTGGGTTAACTGAAAGCCTAGCATGGGAAGTAGGGAATTACAACGTGAAAGTTATGGCTATTTGTCCTGGTGAAGTAGATACGAAAATGCAAGAAGACTTTGACCGGGAGTACTATGGAAGATACAAGGACAAGATGCTTCGACCAAAACAGGTTGCACAGAGAATTATTGAAATGATATTTAATGACAATAAATATAATAGTGGTCAATCTGTGGAAATTGGATAATTCAGACCTATAGATAATTAAAGCAAGAAGGAAACAATGAAGGTTGTAAATGGATTTTTATGCTACATCTTGTACATCATTATATTCCAAAAAACAGAAGCAATCTGCTTTTATTAGTCACATTATTGAAAGCAACAAAGGCGTTAGTTTGGTATACCAACTATGCATTATACAAGAAACTAAGATCTAATTGAATGTCAGCAGCTGCTCTCAATTGAAAAATATGGACCAATACTGTCGCAACATCTCGGTCTTGTCGTCAGTCATACTGTTCCTTTTCATTGTAATTAAGTTGTAATTAAGATAGTTATTCTTTTTTAATCCGGTAAAGGTTTCTACGTGATACTATGACGGGCTTGTTATTGTTTAGCTGTTTAATCTGAACATCAATTGATAAAATACCGTATTTTTCTGAGTTACCTTCTTTTTTATCTGAGACGGTATACTCTACCTCAAGCTCGTCTCCCACATACACTTCACCTAAAAACCTAGTATGCCTATTATCCCATTTAGGATCTCCATCCATTCCATACAACAACATGATAGTATTGGAAAATATATCAAGCCGTGTCATCTCTCCTTCGGCACGTGCTAATATGGCTCGACCTGGCAAAAGAATTCCTTTTATCCCTTCTTTGGCAGCCAATTCATGTTTTTCATGAAGGATGTTTTTTGTTCTTGCAAATGATATGTATTTTTCGAATTCATGCTTGTCAATGCAGATGTATGACTTGAAGGTCTGTCCTATTTTGAATTCTTCAAATTTCATATCTAGTTTTTAGAATAATGGTATTTAATTCCATATATTCTAACAAGGCTTTTTGGCGGTTTCTCTGTAAGCGACACTTTTTTGATGGTCAAGGATCTCATCGCAGATCCGCTGAACGAATAACAAAATCGAGATAATGAAAACAAACCTGGATATTAACGGTCAGATGATTATCAAGTAAACCTTGACTTTTACAAATATGGAGACTGCCCTTCTCACAGTAGTTTGGAATAAGATGTGGACCACCTAGGATATAAGTAGAAAATATCGTTCAGCGCCGCTGTGATGTTCGATGTTTGCTTGATTCTTCCTCGGTATTAAATGACATATCACACAGACCATGCTTGTAAATACGAGGGACTTAAGGTGATAAACTGTAAAAGTCCGTTTCATATTTCTGATAGATTTGCCTATTGTACTGCTGCCGAACTGTGTGATGAGGTTAATTACACAGTGTTAACTATGATGTTTCATAACTAATAATGAATTAAGAATGTCACTAACCAATCCAGATCTTAAATCAAAATTCGTTGATTACTTGAATGAAATACTATCTGCTGAAAATGCTGCAGTAGAGAGATTGCAGACAAGAATTCAAGAAACTCCAATACAAGATGCAAAACAACGATTCCAACAACATCTACAAGAAACAAGAGGACAACAAGGTAGATTGGAGAAGTTAATTACTGATTACGACGGTAGCCCAACAAAATCCAAAGCGGATTTGCCAACACTAAAGCCACCAGCTGCCTCTATGATGAAAGACACAATAAAAAATACTGTAAAATCTGTGACTAAAGGTGCCGAAAATCCTACCTCTGAAGAGATGGAGTTAAGAAATATCAAAGAAGATGCCATAGTGGAAAATGCAGAGATAATAGCTTACAAAATGTGCTCACAGTTGGCCGGTAAGATGAATGCACAGGACGCGATCTCCGTATTTCAGCAAAATACGGAAGAAGAAGTTTCCATGTTTAATTGGATAATGACAAACACCCCCTCGATGTTGAATCAATTATGGCCAAAGATCGAATCATCTATTACCACTAGCAGCAAGCAGTAACTTTTTTGAACCTTTTTCTAATGAGTAAGGATTCATTCTTATACGCCGTTCTGTAAAATAAGTGTAAATTCCATTTTCGGAGTCGAGCATACTCTCGAAAATTAGGAATTGTTGCGAGCCTTCCATTATTATCTTTCCTAATTGGATTGTCCTTGTGAAGCTTTGATTCTGGTAATATTTGGAACAATCATGGTTTTCTTTTTCGACTTTTGGATTTCTAATGCCGATGCTCATACTCGTATACTAGTAGACGTGTATATAATTGTCATACATTTTTGATAGAGTGAATTATTATTCCACAAGCCAATACAACTAAACCTATTACAGAAATAGCGAATCCGTTTACTGTCCATTGAGGATTGCTGTACATAAATGAGGATTGGGGTCCTATCTTCGATTTACTTTGTGCTATAAATATTATTCCAGATATTAAAATTATGCATCCTACAACGATTAGTGTCTTAACTACGATGGGCTTTCTCATAATAATGCCAGTTATGACGTTGTAATACTATGTATGTCTTAACTCATCAAATCATTTTGTGATTCAGAAAGAATTACAGGGTCTTTCCCGTTATTCATTGTTTTTTCTCGACCAATCCAGCAGCCAGTTCTATAGCGTAAGCGCTGTCATATTTAACTCCATCCTCAAGGTTGTTTTGAACAGCCTCAAATACATCATTAATTCTATTTCCCATGGCTGGCGACCTTCTATTTATATGATTTCTTACATCTTCCTTGGTTGCTGGAAATTGTAGACCCTCGAGTAGATTTGCCATTTTGGAGGCTGTGCCCCTATTGGTTGCCGCATTTACAGCTGGTTCCCCTGCAGCATCTCCTGCTCTCTCCGATGTTGCACCAACGCCTGATTGGGTACTGTCAGTATAGTTCCGATCATTTGATACATCAGACATTTTCTTTTTCACCTATTATGATCCATAATGGTTCAGCATAGTTCAAATACCTTCCTGACAGGTGCGTTTATTTCCGTTTCTCGTGTAAGAGTTCACATATCCACTGTCTAGTAGCATGTTATATATGACTATAAATTCCATCTTCGGATTAGCAGCTTCTACATTCCTCTAGCAAGCTTTAGACGTTTTATCTAAAAAGGCTAGAAAGTGAAATATCGAAGCTATCTAGATTCAATTAGCCAAAGTAGTTCCAGCCCATATTCCAATTCCTTGGAATTTTATTTATATAGAAACGTTCCCGCCAGATTAAGCTCCTCTGCCGCTATGAAGAAATCTCCTTGGTACTATCCTATTTAATAATCTAGTATCTAACTAAAGACTAAACGATAGTATCACAGTATATTCTTCTTATATATCATATAGTATAGGAGTGTCTGCAGGTGAAGTGAAAAATGGATGACAGTGTAGAAGAATCAGTCGTGGCCAAGTCAACGGGGCAACAAGAAGAGAAGGATGTAGCACTAAAAGATGCTGCGCTATACAGTGTCTTGAGTTCAAAGAAAAAGATGACTAAACATGAGGCGGGTTACAAAAAACAAGAAGAAATCCAGTCCAAGCAAACCGAAGATTACTATAAACGCGCATGCATAAAGTGCAAGTTCAATCTACCAGATGAAAAAAAATGTCATATCGTAGAAGGAGAAATTAACAATGATTACGGTGTTTCAAACTTCTTTTCTCCAAAAGGTGATGGCATGTTACCGGGAGATATTGTTTGGGATTTTATAAAAAAGACGGGGAGAAAACTCGAATATGAAGATGGTCATGTTATTGGAAAAGGTGCAGAAGGATTTCAATGTAAGGACTGTAAATATTACATGTATTCCGATAGGTGTTTGTTGATAAAAGGGACCACTTTTATGCCTGAAATGAGCTGCGCCTTTGTTGTAAAAACTGGCAATGGAACGGACGTTTAAGTTTAGAAAACGATGACAACCCTCAAGACCTATATTTTCTACGGCAGTAGGATTGCATGTAAGAAAATAGGTCGAAAGTAACCGATAAAGTTAAAGAAAAAGCAGGCGTGGTCGATAACCTTTCGAAATGTAAGAAATTCACTAAATTAAAGATCTTATATATAGAATATGATCACAAAGTAGAGATAAAACTAATGGGGCAAGTTAAAAATATGAGGTACCTGACTTTAGGCCTACTTATAAGCATTGGCATTTGAACTATTTTCTGAAGCCAGAATCATTTTCAGATGATATCAACACTCTCATGTAATTGCTCTTGAATGAAGTACATCAGTTTTTGCGAACGAATCGACAACCCGAAAAGAAGATATCATAAAAGGGGGAACAGAAGCAGAAACTAGACCAGCAGATTGCACGGTACTCATCTCAGCAACGTTAACAACAACAAAAAAAAGCAGACCATAACAAAGGATCCAGACAAACCAGGAAGAATCATAATAGCAGCATTTCACGAAAATGCTGTTAATAACGACTCTAAATCAGATCTTTTAAGACATATGAAGTGATAAAACTAAACATACGGTAGAACAAAATAATGAACGTGGGAGAGAAGGATCAAACAAACAAGAACGTCAGAAGGTACCGCCTCCTGTTCTCCCACCATTGTTTATATAGAATTGACATATCTTTTTAGGTACTTTCAATCTGATTTTTTATATGATTGTTCTACAATCGCTTTTAACTATGTTGACCGTTATATGTCGATTAAAATGAGCAATAAAGATGACAAAAACATTGAATCAGCTCAGAAGAACCAGAAGAAGATTGGACAGGCAGAGTCAAATCCAGAGACCTCGGGGCCAGCAGAGAATTTACGTGAAGAAGCTGCAGAAATGACGGATGAAGGGCAAGATTCAAAAGAACCAGCATAAAAGATTAACTCCAATAATTTATTTTTATATTAATTTATCTTGCTCTTTTTCTGATAGTTCCTTACATAATATTTTTGAACTACATAAGCAATAAGTTAGAAGTTACAATTAATCAATATTTGAAGATTAAGACCATGATATCCTCTCTCCTTTTGAATTTCAGGCAGGTTTGCCTTTACTCCTGCAATTCTTTATTATTACCTATCGGATGCGTCAACATTCGTTGTAACTTCATAAATTCTGTTCAATGTCATGTTAGAGTTAAGGTATAGGGGTATACAGAAAAAGAATTGCCCAGCCGTCTGATTTTAACGGCCTTAATCTTAGCATTGTATTTTTTTCTATAGACATGCGAATATTGTCCTCTAATTTAGAATCCGCTATCCCATCAATTAAAACTTATGTAGCTTCTCTGAAGGTAATAGAGGCATGAAAAAGATATAACCCTGCCATTAACATACTTTCGATAGACTCCACATTTGGAATTCCAGAGTACCATCTAAAACACTACGAAATAACCTGTACCGTCCTTGATCGTTTTTTCTGCGCATAGATCTGGTGAAATAAGATTATATTCTTTTGCAATGCCTCTTACTCTGCAGGCCCTAGATAAAGAATTTGTTCCTGACGAGCTTCATTTATATTCTTGAAATACTAGTTGGCATGACTATTTCTATCTTGTAATAAATCAAAGCTACCTTGTCGGAGGCCGCTTTTTCCATGCAATAAGTAAGAATGTGAAAGGTATGGCCATTAGCCCAGTCGCAATTAGAATCGGCTCCATAACTGCTGGATCCAGTGATTTACCTATAGCAAGGAAGTACGGGAATGGATAAACGCCAGCAGTAAAAAACCAAAAAACCACAAACAATAATATAAATGGAAAGTTACGTTTAAGGAATTTGTATGGTGGCTTTTTCATCCTAGCACATTTGATACATCTACTTTTATCTTGAACTAAACATGATGAACATATTGATTTGGTGCAGTACGTACAAACCAGATCTCCAAACCTTGATCCGCATATATGACAGTCGCTTGTCATATATTAGATGTAAAAGTAATAATATAAAATAGTATAGCGTGTCATGTTAATCAAAAATTAGTGCGAGCCAGGTCCTCATGTGTGTCAGATGCCATATATAATCATGCTCATAGGCGGATCCAGCAATGCTAAGTATATTGTGATCACATTGCTGCTATAAAAAATGCAGTGAACACTTCGCTAAGTATATCGTAAACATTAATCATAAACTATTCTAAATCAGACCACTTTATGAAACACTCCAAATGTCCGGAGATACTACAGCCGCCATATACCAATTGTGGATCAACCCCGCTATATCCCGAGAACAACAAGGAGGGAGTGTTTATTTTATTCGTAGTTCAAGTTAGATGGTACCAATAAATTCCAAGATGGACTGATGCCCACTAGGAAAATAGAAAGAAGTAGTGACAGGATTGTCCAGAAAATAGCGATATAAGAACCACTTCAAAGGAACATCAGCAAGCGAAGAAAATTACTGAGCCAATCCAGAGCGCAGTTGAATTTGCAGCGTATAGCAAAAAGGTGGAAGATATCATTGATAGTCATGCAACCATACATAAATACATGAAAAGTCGGGAAGGCATCAAACTTGTGCCCTTATCGCTGGTCAATATGTTATGCCTGTAGAACGTAAAAACATAGAGAAGCCCGACTCATATTAGGAGATCTAAGCACGGTCATTGGGAAAGGTCAATAGATTTCCCGAGTTCGTGACCTCTAATTTTTGGGGAACAAAAAGAATTACACATCTATTAATGGTATTCCGGCAATAGTCTTCTTGTTTTGGTTTCAGAAAACTTATCTTGATGCCGCATATTTAGTAAATATTTATGACTAGTCCAAAAACAATTTATGATCTTATAGTTATTGGGACCGGGGTTGCAGCATCAACTGTAGCCTGGCAATGCCATTCAGCTGGCTGGAAAATTGCAGTCGTTGATTCACGTCCATTTGGTGGTACATGTGCTCTTCGTGGATGCGATCCAAAGAAGGTATTGGTAGGGATGGCGGAGCTGATTGACTGGGATCACAGGATGGAGAGCAAAGGAATTGTTCACGCAAAAGAGATCCAAATCAACTGGTCAGAGTTAATGCATTTCAAGAGATCTTTTACCGAACCAGTTCCAAAAAGAAGGGAACAAGACTTCTCTGAGGCTGGAATTGATACCTTTCACGGTCATGCACGCTTTACTAGTCACACTGCTCTCGAAGTAGAACTGAAAGAGAAATTTGTTAACCAGGAACTTTTTGCAAAACACATACTTATAGCAACAGGAGCAAAGCCAGCCAAGCTGAATATCCCTGGCGAAGAATACATCACTATAAGCGATCAATTCTTGGAATTAGATAATTTGCCTAAGAGGATTGCATTCGTTGGAGGCGGATACATCTCATTTGAGTTTGCACATATTGCAGCGAGAGCTGGTGCGGATGTAACAATTTTACATCGTACTAACAAACCACTGGCTCAATTTGATCCTGATCTTGTGAATCAACTGGTACTAAGAACACGCGAGCTAGGTGTGGACGTCAAGTTGGAGACAGCAGTTAAAGGTATAGTTCGAACGACCAGTGGTCTTGTTGTACAGACCAGTTCCTACCACAACAACGAAGAACATATAATTGAAGTAGATATGGTGGTACATGGTGCAGGTAGGGTGCCTGATATAGAAGGCCTTGATTTACCATCTGCAGGAATAGATTATGAACTGAAAAAAGGTATAAAAGTTAATGCATACCTTCAGAGCGTTTCAAATCCTGCTATCTATGCTGCTGGTGATGCAGTAGCTAGTGGAGGTCCACAATTAACTCCCGTGGCAACTTATGATGGAGAAATTGTCGCAGCTAACTTGCTTAAAGGAAACCATCTCAAACCTAATTACAATGGAGTACCGAGTGTCGTTTTTACTGTTCCACCATTGGCAACTGTCGGGTTACAAGAAGAGACAGCAAAACAACAAGGCCTACATTTCAAAACGAACTATGACAAAAATACTTCTAGATGGTATTCATCACGAAGAATAGGGGAAAATTACTCTGGATTCAAGGTGTTGATAGAAGAAGATGGTGGCCGAATCTTGGGTGCTCATCTACTAGGATCACATGTTGAAGATGTTATCAATATTTTTGCACTGGCTATTAGATTAGGGCTTGCTGTTAAGGATATCAAAGAAGTATTGTTTTCCTATCCAACGAACTCCTCCGATATCAGTTATATGCTATAGGGTCTGTGCAATCGATTTATCTTCAGTATCAAATATTTCAAAATACCTTTATCTTGTTCTATCTTCAGCATGATATTAGGGCATGTCAGGACAGACCTGGGATAAGGTATCACTTTGCCTAGTATCACAGCCAGTCTTTGGCTATTCTGATTTCTTCTAAAATCAACTCGTGTCCACTGTTTTGCCAATTTATTGATACATCTGCTCCCGCCTTTTTTAATAAACTCAAAAGGTTTTCAGTTTCTTGTCTCTGGACTATTGGATCATGCAAGCCAGCTGATATAAGAATCCGTTTTGAAGAAAGCTCTGGCAATGGATCTGGGACAAGCGGTACCATAGGACGAAAGAGAATAGCATCGGAAAGAATGCCTGGCCGAAGTAACAGACAACTTGCTGCAATGTTTGCACCATTCGAATAACCAATCCCTATCAGGTGTTGCAGATCAAATCCATAAACTTTAGACGCATCTTGAACAAAATCTGCAAGTTCATAAGTACGAAATTCGAGATCCTCCATATCAAAAACTCCCTCTGCTAATCGTCTAAAGAAGCGAGGCATCCCATTCTCCAAAACTTTACCTCGAGGGCTAAGTATAGCTGCCTCTGGAGCTATTTGTTGTGCCAGGGGGATCATATCTTCTTCATTTCCTCCAGTACCATGGAGTAAAAGGATAGTAGTAGACCGAATTTTCCCCTTTGCTTCTGCTTGATTCTTATTGGAAGGAATAAAGCGATGGATGAATCCAAGTTGGGTTTCGTTATTCATTTTACTTGTGATTCTTTCTCCTCATTATGTAATTGATTCTTTTCCAGTTCCTTATCTTTTTGCTCTTTAGGTAGATGTACTGGAGGCAAGATTTTCTCAAGATCCTTACGCATAGATTCAATCCAAGGAGGAAGCACGAGATGCGTACCGAGGTCCTCAGCTTTTTCATCTATCGAAAAGCCAGGTGGATTAGTAGCAATCTCAAATAGCACACCACCCGGTTCACGGAAATACACAGAATGAAAGTAAAATCGGTCTATCACGGGAGTTGCGTTTAATCCATCTTTGATTATCTTGCGACGCAAGAGCTTTTGTTGTTCATACGTAGGTGTACGCCATGCCACATGATGGACTGACCCAATCCCTGTAACTGCTTGTTGTGTATAGGGCAGACAAAGAACATCGATGATATCAGCACCTCCTCTTACCTCTTCTTGCTGAGCAGGAATTTCATAACGGAAGCGGCTTCCATCCTGCCGCGTCAAAATAAATCCCAGGTCGTTAGCCAAAACGGAGGCAGTATCCTCATATCCTTGTTCTGATAGAGTTACAGAATAAAAACCCCTGATGGCATGTTCAATAGGAATGGGACCTTCTTTCCATACGTTAACACATCTCTCTTCTGCAGATTTATGTGCTACAAGTTCTAATTCTAGCCCATCAGGATCATTTAGTGTTATTACTTGTTCATCATCAAAACGTTTGTATGGTCCACGAAAATCCATTTGTCTAGTCTTAAACCTATCTATCCAATAGTTCATGGAATTTTCAGGAATCAGAAAAGATGTCGAAGTCACCTCGCTGGTTCCCCGATGTCCTTTGGGTGCATCTGGCCAATGAAAAAAAGTAAGAATGGTGCCTGGCCGTCCTAATTCGTCACCGTAATAAAGATGGTATGAAGTTGGGTCATCTTGATTTACTGTTAGTTTTACAAACCGAAGCCCCAAATTATTGGCATAAAAATCTATGTTTCTCTGCGGGTCGCTAGTTATGGCTGTGACATGGTGTATTCCAAAAATATCCTTGCTCATTTTTCTCTCAACGGTTTTCATCTTTTCCTAACATTCTCGCTCCGCTTTGTATATATCTGTATATCCAGTTGCAAAATTCGAGGTATTTAATAATATCTATCTAGTAGATCAACGACGCTACGGATGCTAAAATGGGATACTTGTTTTTCAGGAAGACAATGATTGAAAGGTTCCGGTAACTTTTGTATTCGAATGCTCAATGTTAACATATTTTAGTTCCATATGGTGAGCCTGCACGTCACCGGCCATTCTCAAACTATTTTGCTAAAGAGTAAGTTCCAGTAAGAATATCGTGACATGCTAACACACCTCCCTGAATGAGAATGCAGTTCTCTGGAACCATCTTTGTGCCTAATGCTGTTCCTCCACCTTGCATAAATTTCATAGCTTGTGTTTCATTTAATTTACCCATATCTTTCATCCCTAACATTGCTAGTTGCAGATATGCCAGGTTCATCTGATTAAATGCTGCTGTAGTATTACCATTCTTCAATTCTTGATCAGCTATCATAAGATGTAACTTTGCCAATTCACCCATCGCAAAATTCATACTGTTCTTGCTAGTATTATTATTGCTATTATTCATCTGTGCTGACACAGGATAAACTGAGTCATTTTGAGGTATGGTAGTCACTAGTACAGATATCAATACAACACTAACAACTATTGCGAATGTAGTTGATGTTTTTGCGAACATACGGCCTTAACAATAATCAATATTGTATATAAGGTTTGAAAAACTCGTCCGTCCAATCCACCACCAAGCAAAACCTATAATAACTGTGCAGCATAGAAACCCGATCTGCGTACAAGAACACCACTATTAGCATTTTTGTTATCGTCACGGCAATATCACTTGTAACTGCAGGCAGCATCACTGCTTCAACATTAGCAATAAAAAAGAAGAACACTATCACCACAAAGAAAAGCACAGGCAGTAAAAAAACAAAAAGTCCTAAAACCAGTACACGGGGCAGCGCAACAGCAGCAGGTAGCGGCAATAGTACATTAGGAGGACACTAGTACAACAGGAAGAGGTACAGATCACTATAGTAAATTCATCATATGTATGGGACTATTCTCTGGACCGCTTACTAGAGTTAATGTAGACTCGTGTTATAATATTGTATATGGCACCAGTCGTACTAGTAGCATCATCGGATCACCTATTCATGCCGGGCCAACATCTAGTGCCACACCAAAATCCAGCGATCTTGGACCATCTTCTAACAGCAGTACCTCCTGGAACTCCTTAACGACAACTAAACAAGACCTAGAACCGGTAACAAAGAAGCAGTAGAGTTCAGCAGCAGATGAGATAATTGAACGGAGTGACAGGATGGAGGGAGGGCAACGGCAATGCTAAAGAGGCTCATATCAAGATATGTTCTCTGCCTTCTCATGTATCGGGACAATGAATTTGTTGCATTGTTCTAGTATAGGGATTTTACGTTCTTGTTTTCCACTATGAACATTTTGTTTATCTAATACTCTAAAATTTGATTTGAATTGCTGCCAATCAAACCCATAGTTGCTGATTTTGCTAATTTTGTAATGGGAATACCTTTCCCAAACGGTCTGATACATTGGAAGAAAAAAAATGCTTTTAACATGTAATGGGGGAACATTAATCGGCTGAACACCTTCCTTCGTGCCTTCGTGCACTGACCCAGAAACAACAAAAAACCAATTGATTGTAAGGTAATTTGAAATCAGCAGAGTCATTTGCCGGAGATCTGACGACATTGACTTCTTTTAAAGCGTTCTAATATATATGCTGCTATAGCTTTATGAACATAGCATAGATTTTTTGAGACGATTTTTGGAATGGGAGATGGTTGGTAGGCCAAACTTTAAGGTATTTGGTGCTAGAGCCAAACGTACGAGACCTTCTCGAAGTGTTTTTAAAGCTGCTGTTTCCACCTGAGACGAGACTGATGAATTTGGAATAGGGAGTTTGAATCGTAGTCACCTTTAAAGCAAATATAATTCACCTGTAGCCATTCGCAACGGCTTCGAGTTAATGCATGTGGAGCAGCAGCGAAAATGGACTATTTTCGATGTTATGATTACGATGATCCTTTGTTTTACTATTCTACCTTTACTTTATCCTGTTTCTCTTGGACTGCGCTCCAGCGACTCCAAAAGAGCTTAAACCAATATTCACTCATTTTTGAAGCATTCTTGGCAAGTTCATTATACGTTGCAATCCAAGACATTACAGCATTCTGCCACAAATCCATACCCATCATAAATGGATTAAGATTGTTGTAGTTATTGTTCAAATTCTGCTTGTTTGCGTCAGTATTATTTTCGGATGACATAGATTTTATACAGTCACTACATCGCATTTTATTGTTGTGCCTCTAGGGTTTACCATGCGTATTTCAGCGGCTTCGCGGGATTTTCTACCTTGTCGTTATTAAGAAGACATTGATCACATCACTCAATCATAATCTCATCTACATAACACCATTTCCAATCCTCACCAGGCTGGAAAGACCGTATGATAGGATGTTCAGTTGTTTTGAAATGTTTCGTTGCATGTTTATTAGGAGAAGCATCGCAACAACCTACGTGACCACATGTCAAACATAAACGCAAATGTACCCAATCAGAACCCATTTGGAGGCATTCTTCACAACCGTTTGGTGTTTTTGCTTTTATACTCTGATTCACTTGTTGAAGATGAACGTCTGTCCTTTTCATACTAGTAATCTAATAGAAGTTCTACCTTATAGGATATTCGATTTACGAATTATAAAAATTTATAATTATAAAATTTACTTGGTGTACTTTGGGTTTCACCTGATGAGAAAGAGATGTCATGGTTCTTTCATAATCTTACATATAATCGATCGGCAATCGCCAAGAAGGATAATTTCTTCGCTGGAAGTACTGCTATTGCATTTAATTGAGTATTTCCTAACAGCATTAGAAAACGGTCTCAAGTGATGTTGTCTGCACTATTGAAAAGTATATCAGAAATGAAGCAAATGGGTTGCTGACGCACACCATAGGATGGAACAGTTCATCCTGGAGTTAGTTGCCTACCTGTATGCTCTCATTGGCATCGAAACTAAACTTGATTTCATCTCACCACCGAAGAGTCCCACCAACACTGACCTTACGCTTCGCCAAAGAAATGCATATCGGTTTCCACCGTTTTATAAGCATTGATAAAGTCAGTTACCGCATCAGCACCCAATTTGTCAGTCAAGTCCATGATTGATTTGGCAAATTGTATGACCATCAAACCTAACCGTCCTGTACCAAAAATTCACAACGCTAGGTGTACAGTTGCATTTTTTACTGAACCATATGCTGTAAGTCCAGTGGTATGTTCGCGTTCCAACTCAGATGCCATCAACATCAGCAATATACACAAAAGAATCGCTTACCCGTTGGTTATCGACGATATGTTTTGTAATTTAATATTTATATGTGAATGGTGTGATCACAACGACGAGTGGTATCTTACTATAAATCCTGAGACCAATAACAATAGCAATAATGATTACAAAACTAAGAGAAATTATTTTTCTAACTTCCAACTCCAATCTTCGATATCCGGTTCTCCTACTGCCCTTATATGTTCCATTTGTGGAAATGATCAAATAATTACGGACAGTGAATCTGGCGAGATGATATGTAGAAGATGTGGCCAGGTTATTTCAGATAGGATTCAAGAAACACTGGCAGAATGGCGCAATTTTCCAGATACAGATGAATCAAAAAACAGGAACAGAACGGGTATGTCAGCATCATTGGCTTGGCATGACAAGGGTCTGTCAACTATAATCGGAAGATCAGATAAGGATGCTAGTGGGCATCCCTTGGATGCGGTAATGCGTACTACAATGGCTAGACTAAGAACGTGGGACTCCAGATCACGGTTTCATAATTCTACTGACAGAAACCCTCAGCATGCCTTTGATCAACTTTATGCGCTAAAGGATAAGCTTGGATTATCGGATGCAGTACTAGAGAAAACAGCCTATATCTATAGAAAGGATCAAGATAAGAGGCTAG
>DATDFS010000251.1:0-3325 GCA_036522495.1 Nitrososphaeraceae archaeon
GGTGGATTGTTATTATTGTTATTGTCATTGTTATTAACATTCGACCACTCCATATTTCTTTATTATCATTTTGAAAAGACTTTTTATTAAGGTGTCTACTTGGATATCTGGCAAACGAACTTCTGTCATAATCTTGCAGGAACTTACCATTACGGAACCAGACATTAATGACACGACATTGAAGATGCCGCTGCAAGAACCATTCATCTGATTATCATCTGATTAAGTCACGTCGTCTTAATCTCCAATCACCTTCACTAGTACTCTTTTATTCCGTCGACCATCAAATTCGCCATAAAATATCTGCTCCCATGGGCCAAAATCTAGTTTCCCATTGGTAATTGCAACGACAACTTCACGCCCCATAATCTGGCGCTTCAAGTGTGCATCAGCATTATCTTCGCCTGTTTCATTGTGTTTATAGTGTTGCGTAGGAGAATGTGGCGCCAATCTTTCGAGCCAGCCATCAAAATCCGCATGCAAACCGCTTTCATCGTCATTTATAAAGATACTAGCGGTGATATGCATTGCATTTACTAAACAAAGGCCCTCCTTGATCTTACTTTCTTCAACAATCTTTCTAACATCCGGAGTTACATTGATGAATCCACGTCTGGTAATGGTATTGAACGTAAGGTATTCTGTTTTAGACCTCATCTTTAAAGTCAAACTCGGGCAAGTAAATATATAGTTATATTCTTAAGGGTCATCGATTTAATCAGAACTAAGTTAAGTATCAATTTATCCATATACAAATCTGGTTCTAATCGTGAAGAAATGGATGATGTTTTGTACACCTAAATCAAGATACTTAACTTAGTCCAAATCTGTCTTGTTGCGTTCCTTAGATGGAGCATATGATAATACAAGAATGGCATCAATTCAGAAAACTTCGCTTCACTATTAACTGTCATGTGCCAACTATTAACACTACGCCCCAGTTCTGACAACCAAGGGATTCAGAAATATGTATAAAACAATTGCTCATTCAGACTATCAGTAGGGTTATTTGGATTTGGAAGTAACTAACAATAGTACTCTTCGGTAATTACCAACAGCATGACCACCATTACGACAACAACATGAGTCGATAGGTCTGTACCGGCCTTCTATAATCTTACAATAAAAAATATGATAATGGGAAACCAGGAATGGCCTAGTTATTCTCAAGCTTTTGAAAATAAATAAAATGAATGGGGGAGGCCACACTAGTCGTGGTGACCGTGATTGTGATGATTGTCATTGTTATCGTGGCCATTTACGCTTCGTGGTACTACCTGAAATGTTTTATCGAACTGTTCTGTTACATATGCGGCAGCAGATGCTCCATAAGTTACAGAAAACTGCCCAGGCAAAGTATCTCTTTCTATTGTCCAAGAGATTACAGCCACTCCTGATGCATCTGTAGTAGTCGCGAATTGTCTTACCGTTACGCCATCAAAGTACGTCACTGTAGCTCTTGCGATAGCTCCGCCGACTGGTGCGCCGGTATCCGCATCAACCACTTTAAGCCATATAGTCTGACGTTCTCCTCTTACAACCACACTCTTATCTAGCACTGCTTTAACATCCAATGTCAATGGCCTGGTAGTTTGGGCGTAGCTAGTTTGAATAGTTGCAGTTACATATGAAATTAAAATTAGGCTCATTAATGCAAATAATGTAACCAAACTTGCTTGTTTATTGCTGTTTTTATGTATCAACATTCTAGTACATGTTGATGTTGTTACATCAATATAAAGGTAATAATAAGATTATACTCTGTTTATGTTCTAGTATAAATAGTCACAGTTCCATACAGGAAAGTGATTAGATTCTAACGTGATTGTACTCTACCGATAGAAATGAGGTTTTAATTGACATGAAAGGGTACTGCAGTCCCGTTTGAAGTTGTGTTGCTGCCTGCATTAGTTGTGTTGCTGCCTGCATTAGTTGTGTTGCTGCCTGCATTAGTTGTGTTGCTGCCTGCATTAGTTGGGTTGCTGCCTGCATTAGTTGGGTTGCTGCCTGCATTAGTTGGGTTGCTGCCTGCATTAGTTGGGTTGCTGCCTGCATTATTCATAGGCGTTGAGGCACTGCTGCTAGGCGTTGGGGAGCTGAATCTAGGCGTTGGGGAGCTGAATCTAGGCGTAGGTGCTGTGGCGCTAGGCGCTGAGGAACAAGGTGCTGAGCTGCTAGACGCTGAGCTGCAAGGCGCTAAGGCATGGTGAATAAATTGGCTGCCATTATCTAAGATGGATGCTGACATTATACCTGCGATGATTCCAATTAGAACTGTATTGTATTTTCCCAACAATGTAGTAACAGACGTGTATCTAATTTATTGCTTCGTATCTTCTTTTATACTACTACCACAAGAATATTCATACCAGGATGCAAAGATTTCAATAAAATGAAAACTTATTAAAGAATATTCCAATATATGCAAGAATCAGATATGATGCATTACAATGACTGAAACACGCCTATCCAGCAGAGACACCTATTATTGAGTAATGTTAGGAATATTTTGAATTCGATAAATCCTCTCGACGTTCCATTCTAGGGAGGAAATAGAGGCACTCCAAGAACCACGTTGTATTCATTGGTGGATAGTTGTAATGACAGTTGGGCCTGGTTTGTGCTCAACAAGGCAAATAATGTAGGCCGCCGACTTTAGAGACCTTTTTTATGCTGCTTATTATATCTACTCACAAAATAATGAAGAGTATTGCATATATTGCTATGAGAAAAAACCGGTACAATATTATGAGATTTAGAGACATAGTATTTCTAAATGAAGTTTTAGCTGCTCGTTTAAACAGTTACTGCTACATATTATGTTCTGCATGATCTTGAAAAATTAACTGACAAATACGTTACAGCTTGGATGAATTAAGTGATTCGAGAGAACCTCTATGTAAGCCAAATTTCTGGAAACATAGCTTCTTTAACAAATGGAATACTTTGTAAACATGTAGACCAAAAGTATGGTTATAATGAAAATAAGTCTCCCGCTCTTGACGCTGCGGTGGAGATGGTCATTATATTTCCTGGCACGAGATGGAAGTTATGTGTTATCCAAAAAGCCAGTAAATCAAGAACACTTCGCTGCTTGCGTAGCAATATCTCATTATGCAGGAAGATGTTATCAGCCTATGGAGACAGAAAGGAAGTCATATACCGTAATTAACTGAGACTGGGACATAATTTGGTTTTGCCAATTCTCTTCATATTATTTTGAAAGTAGCTTCCTAACATGTGTTTGATAGCTTTTGGATGTTGTTTGCTGCGTGTCTTGCAATGTCTTACAATTGTAATAAACAATAATTTGATAGAGTAGTAC
>DATDFS010000252.1:0-16755 GCA_036522495.1 Nitrososphaeraceae archaeon
AAAGTGGTAAACACTTGGCAACCGTTCTACGTTTGCCTCTAATCTCTATAACATCACCTGTAGATGCACTCAAAGAATCCATAGAATCATAGTCAATTCGAGCAACTCCACGGCCTACATCTCTAGTGTAAGCTTCAAGTACCTTTAAAGATAGAGTATTCTGGCTCACAATGACACCTAGGACTTTACTTATCTTTATACCTTTATTACCTTTCTCTTAGCCAGGCTATGACTTGTTACTAATATGTTTTGTCCCTATTTAAAATAATGGTCTAATGCTAAGATATCTACGGAATGGTCAAACAATAATAACAAAATGATGAATCGTGCAACAATGCATACAAAGCATAACATATTAAGGATAACGAGATAATTCATAGCCACTGTTATTTAGATAATACAACTTCGAATGTTATTTATTTAGTCATAACCACTTTAACACAAACTTAAAATCACCTAATTGACTGGTTTATTTTGAATAAGTTTGGGTAAACGAACGTTAGTCCGCAGAAGGGGTAAGGCAGGCAAGCAATTTAGAGCAATTAAGGTTGGAAAGATTTCCCCTGCGAAGTATCCCAATTTCAAATCAGATAAACGTCGCTCTGGTACGGTTATCGATATTGTACATGAACGCGGGAGAGATGCTCCATTAGCCAAGATCCACTTTGACGATGGCACGCTATCATATGTTCCAGCTCCAGAAGGCACTAATGTCGGAAGCAAAGTGGAAGTGGGTATTGGAGCAACAGCAACTGCAAGGAATATTTTATCATTAGAATCAATTCCAGATGGAACTCTAATTTGTAATATTGAAAAGAACTTCGGTGACGGCGGCAAGTTAATTAAATCTGCAGGCTCTTCTGCTCTTGTTTTTGCTCATGGCTCTGAAGGTGTAACAATAAAATTTCCGTCTGGCAAATTTCTTACAATCAACGCTAAATGCCGGGCTATGATTGGAGTAATTGCTGGTGCAGGAAGAAAGGAAAAACCATTCCTAAAGGCAGGCAACAAAGCAAAATATATGCAGGCGCATGGGAGATTATATCCGACTGTCAGAGGTATTGCACAGGCTGCAGTCTTTCATCCTCATGGCGGTGGAAGACACCAGCATATCGGTCGTCAATCATCGGTTGGCAGAACTACTCCACCGGGACGTAAGGTTGGAATCATATCACCAAGAAAGACAGGACGCAGTAGAATAAAGGAACGAAAGTAAAACTACCTTCCTCTTTCTTTTGATCATATTTAAGACATCATTTTATCTAAATAACATGGCACAATAGAACGTCATAAACATATGAAGGATCCGTTAATTTGGATCAAATATTCTGTATGCAAGGAAATTTTCTGAACTGGTTTGAGCACACGTAATAAAAGAACTAGTTTTCTACTCGACTGCATTCTTACTTGAAAGGAAAAAGTATCTCTTTTTTGACTAATAAGAAAAATTCAAGGCCTAGCATTGATGAGTTATCGGCGGGATTCTATTTATATAAGACTATATTTCTCTGATTCTCTATTTTATTTGATTGGCCGTGGATTATATTGGTATTATAATTAAGAAAATGGAACAAGTTCTTCATCGTGAAAAGCCACCAAGACTTACCGCCCTCGGAAGATTGCAAATAGAGGAACAAGCTAATCCATTCAAAATACTTATAGGAACTATTCTGTCAGCTCGCACAAGAGATGAAAGTACTACAAAAGTTCTTGCCAACTTATTTAGAAGATTCAAGGATGTCAAGGATCTAGCGGAAGCAGATACAGAAGAAATTAAAGTCATAATTCACAGTAGCGGTTTTTACAATACCAAAGCTAAGAGAATAAAAAAAGTCTCACAACTAATACTTGAAAGGTTTAATGGAGAGGTTCCCGATGATATTGAAAAACTTTTAGAGTTACCAGGAGTAGGTAGGAAGACAGCAAATTGCGTTTTAGTCTACGGTTTTAATAAAGCTGCAATTCCAGTTGACGTTCATGTTCACAGGATCTCAAATAGACTAGGGCTTGTGAATACTAAAACTCCAGAAAAGACTGAAATCGATCTTAGTCATATTATACATAGAAGACACTGGCTTAAAGTAAACCGAATTTTCGTCGTATATGGCCAGAGTATTTGTACACCGATAAAACCGAATTGCGAATTATGTAAATTAAAGAGTGTATGTAAATATTATCATAATACTACTCTTGTTCGGCGAACTTCTTCCTTTTCATGAGTTGAAATTACTAAACTAACATGCCTAGTGGCAAATAGCAAATCCTAGAACCAGAGCAGGATCAACATAAATGACATCAAATTCTGCTATTGTATATATCAATATGGGATAATCTCGACATTTCATTTCATAAGAGTTTCGATGCTTGCTCTGGTCAGAACAACTACCAAATTCTTCATAAAATACATATCAAGTAATCAAGACAAAAGGATTTTACTGAACAAACACATCTTTATAGGATAGAATTACTTTTGCTATTTCTGGTCTCATTAAGTGTTCTGCAGGAATTTCGCCCGAACTTACCATTTTTCTTATATTTCTACCCTTCAATTCTTCTCTGAACTCCGGGCCATGCGGGCAGTTTCTATCATTAGCATATCCTAAACATCTCTTGCAGTAATAAAATACTGGAAAGAATACTGGCGCAATACCAAGATCGGGATAATCTTCGAAGATCTGGTGGGCTGCAAAAGGATGATAATAATCTCCAACTCCAGCATGATCCCTTCCAACAATAAAATGAGAACATCCAAAATTCTTCCTCATGATAGCATGATGAATTGCTTCCCGAGGTCCTGCATATCTCATTTCAGTGTGAAGAGTTACGAACATAGCTCTATCTTTTGGATAATAATTTTTTATTAGTGACTCATATGCAGTAAGGATCACTTCATCCTTAAAATCACCAGGCTTTTTTTTGCCAATCAAGGGGCTTATAAACAAGCCGTCATAAATATTCACGGCAGCCTTTTGCAGCATTTCATGAGCAATATGTGGAACATTTCTTGTTTGAAATCCAACTACAGTTCTCCAGCCTCTCCTATGTATCTCTGATCTAGTCTCAAAGGGATTCAGTCGATGTACTCTTAATGGTGATTGTGGGATTCTCTTTATAACTTCAATTTTACCTCCGATAAGCCGATCTTTCATACTCATCATTTTTATAACTCCAGGATGTTTTGGATCATCTGTCTGATAGATTGATTTTATAACGCGATGTTTATCAAATGGATAAACTTCTTCAACATATACGATTCCAAATTGACTGTTGCCCGTTCTCAAAGTAACTTCCCTAGCATCCTTCATCTTTACTGCTGTTTGTTCATCAACGTCTAAAATTATGGGAATAGTCCATGCTAAGTCATTTTTCAACCTACCAAATTCTACAATACTTTGAAAGTCGTCTTGTCCTACAAAGCCTTCAAGTGGACTAAAGATACCATCAGCTATATTTTCAATGTCATTTCGAAGGTCATTGCTTACTTCAATAGAAAACATTTCATCAATATTCGTCTTTGTAGTAAATGTGTTTATCAACTTGCCTCCATGAGGCTCAGGTATCCTACCACTACTATCCAAGAATCTTCCCTATTTTTTAAGTTGTTTTATAGAATCCCAATGCAGACCGCACTCCTTATGTACTGCATCCTCCTCCCACCACCATCTTCCTGACCTTGGATCCTCACTTGGACCAACTGGTCTTGTGCATGGTTCACAGCCTATACTTGGATAGCCTATATCGTGCAACTTATTATACGGAATATTATTTTGATGAATATAGTCCCAAACCATCTCATTGGTCCAGTCCGCCAGCGGATTGACTTTGATAATGCTACCATGCAACTGATCAATTTCAATTTTTTTAATATTAGCCCGCGTTGTGGTCTGCTCTCGTCTCAATCCAGTAATCCAGCCATCCAACTTACTTAGCGCTCTATTAAGGGGATGCACTTTTCTAATTTCGCAGCAAAGTTTTCTGTTCTCAATATTTGCATACATCAAGTTCATACCTTTCGCTCTGACCATTTCTTCAACTTCATTCTGATCAGGAAAATACACCTTAATACGTATGTCATATTTTTTGCGAATATCATCCATTATATCATAGGTTTCCTGATCGAGTCGTCCGGTGTCTAAAGTGAAAATTTTGGTTTTTACTTTGTTAATGTTGATCATCATGTCAATAAGAACAACATCTTCGGCACCAAAACTTGATGCCAGTCCGATTTTTAATCCATAAGTATCGATTGCCCATTTTAAAATATCACGCGCAGACTTGTTTTCCATCTCATCTGCAATTTTTTGAAGCTGTATAGATGTTGGCTTCGGTGTAACGCTCTGTGTTTCGGACATAGATAATTCTTCTTGTAATAGACTTATAATTATTTGTTCCACGCCAAATTAGTGCGATTAATAAGGTTATAATCCGTCTATACTGAGATTTTAGAAATTCTAATATAGTATAGATGGGCATAAAACAATACATATATTGATACTTACTATATCGGATTTTTTTGATAATTTAATAATTTATATGCGAAAGTTTCGTTTATTAATCAGTGTTTTCCTATATATCGAATTAGTAAAATTAGTGATTGTTAGGAGAGGTTATGGTTGGTTGAAAAATTCTGGGAGACTATAGAAGAATATAGACAACTTGGTTTTGACCCTTTGAGATGGATTCCAATATGCTCTAACGAAATCGATAGCTATATCCTTCAATCTTCTTTAGAAAAAATCAAGAGAAGCACTATGAAGATATTACCTATCTGGTTTGATGCATTTTACCATACAGATGGTAGGTCTCCTGAACTTACTCGAAGAGTATACAAATTTGATAATCCACGGATTGAGAGAGAAGTCGAGATTAAACGAGCACTAGCAATGTTTCGTATTCATACACAAATCGGTGAAGACTCGATATTGCTGTCAGGAGCGCTTCAAAAGTTTCTGAAATGT
Source organism: Nitrososphaeraceae archaeon (assembly GCA_036522495.1). Classification (GTDB taxonomy): domain Archaea; phylum Thermoproteota; class Nitrososphaeria; order Nitrososphaerales; family Nitrososphaeraceae; genus Nitrososphaera_A. The sequence goes on from DATDFS010000252.1 coordinate 4,959, forward strand.
TTTCATTCAAAGACCGTAATAAAAAAAATTACTGCGACTCTAACAGCACATCCTGAAGCCCAATTGGTGTTGCTAGACTATATTGAGTCACATAGGGGCAACAAAGTTGGATATATTACTGCTAGTAATTCTACTACCCAAATAACCGATCCAACCCAAATGCCGGAATCTGAAATTCATAGCAATATCGCATTGACAACTGCAATGGAAAATCTAAATCTTCTTGGATGCACATCAGGATTTAAAGTATTTCCTATATATGACGCTCCAACTGAGGAAATGTTAGATAAAATTAGAAAAAACCTGGATACATTTACCTCACGATATAACTTAGCTATGGACGATTATAGCTCTCTTAAGAATGGCAAACTCTTCTTCGGTGCAACCGCGATAGCAAATACTCCGAAAGAGTTGCCTACTAGATACGACCAAGTTGAAGAAGGAATGCAGATTATTATTTCAAACGAATTTGGTGCAATGCCGGCAGTAAGCCTTTATATGTTAACAGAAATGGATCATAACAACCTAGCCAAATTGGATCAGAACAATATTTTGTGGAATGATCTTTCTTCTGCAAAAGACGAGGCTATAAAAAATCTAAGTGAACCTCATTTTTCATTTGGCAAAATAATTTCAAAATATTGTCCTGATTTTGGTACAACGTTTGACAAGCATGCACACATAACTGCTGTCCATCCTGTCACAACTGATGGCATCTTTGCAATATCAAAATTTGCAGATCTGACAAATTCTCACGTAGTAATTGAAGAGCTTCCGATAAAGTATGAAGAAATTGCTAAATTTGCAACGAAGGAGTTTCTTATAGAGAATGCAACGGCTTCCTCAAATGGTTGTCATTTAATAGTCGCAACAAAAGATTTAGCAAGTTCAATTATAACAGATTTACGAAAGCATAACTTTGAACCAGCAATAATCGGATTCATCGCAAAGAAAGGAAGACCTTCTGTGGTCATTGAAAAGGATATAAGTCAATATGTAGCTTCCAAAGCAAAACTTGCTAAATTAAATCCCATAATACAGACAGAAGCAGACATTTGAAGTGTGCAAAGACTTCAGAAGATACTGACACCTTTCCAGACCAAGGGTACAATTTTCTCAAGTCAAACGAGAAGAGAGATTCCTAGAAACTAGCTATAATATCATAATCGCCTAGCAGACATTCCACTTCTTTTTTATCTAGATTTTTGAGTAGGAAAAGATGCTAATGCTGATGTTGGTGAAGATACTTTTTAAGCATCTACTATAGGAAGTATTGTCCAAAACAGGAGATAAAAATCCCAAATGCAAGTGCTACTCTAATAGTCATGTGGTTCATAGTTATATTTTGCGGGCAGTGTCAATACAGGATGTGAAAAATGATTTCTTCTCTCAAGCAAAAGCTCAACAAAGCGGAAACTACAACATCAGCAAAGCCTTTCTAATCCTTTTGTGGATAAGTCTGTCATAAATCAAAAACCATCTCTAATACCGTCAATAACGCCATTTCCTCTGCTTTAGTATCGTTTGGAGGTAACCTCCAGATAAATGCACCTTTGATATGAATCTGGCTATTACCAATATAACAGTGTTCCCTTTTGAGGATAAAGATAATTGACCAAAGACAAAAAAGCAGTTAATTTATACAGTCGTTCAGATGCTACAGGAATAATGGATCATCTCGAACCAAATCAATTTGATAACATGCTGTCATCAGGGGAAAAGTCTGTAGTAATGTTTTATGCAGATTGGTGTCCTTTTTGCCAGAGATTTAAACCAGTTTTTGAATCTGTTACTCCAGAACAGGCAAAATCGGCTATTAGTTACAAAATGTATGGAGCTAAGGTGAATGATGATGAGAATCCTCTATGGGACAGATTCTCAATAAACGCTGTTCCTACAATTATTGCTTTTGACAAGGGTGATATTATCTCTAGAAGGGATGCTAAGATGGGCACAGGTCTAAGCAAATCGGATCTTGATTCTCTATTAAAAGAATTAGAACAATAGAAGAAAGCTATATGACATATTATTCGATCAAAAATGAAAAGGGCCGACGAGTGAGACACGAATTCTCCTAGAATACTAACAGGCAAAACCAAGGTTGAGCCTATCACTTTAGAGCAAAGTCTATCTCGATACAGATTTTGAAAACGGGGCTATCCTGGTTAATGATGTTAGTAATTATTTAATTCAGAATGATGATAATTTTAGAAAGGAAATCAATATTGAGCGATTGGACTCGAGGGAACGTTGTCGAAATACAAACTCCACTGTTGCTGGACATAAGTTGTGATATTTCAATAAGGTATCTTATTGGATATGAAATTACCTATTTCATTCCACCACTCAGCTGGAGTGAAGTGATTTTTGTCCCTCAAATATCCTAATCCTTCTTATCACGGTTGTATTTATTCTATGTTCTTTTCCAGTCCATTAACCAAAATATATCTGCAATGTGTGAACCTTAGAAAATCAACCTCCATCATCGAGAATTAAAAGCTAGTCAATTTTGTGATAGGGCCTTCGGAGGGATTTGAACCCTCCTCAAGCGGTTTCTTTCGATAACTAGTTTATGAGTAGTAGTCGTCCACAGCCGCCTATACTAACCAGGCTATACTACGAAGGCCAGCCAACACTTCTGCCAAAATAACTGTATATAATTGTACATGTTTTGTTTTATGACATAATTACATCAGATATTATACCTGCTAGGAAAAATAGGTGATGATGAATGGAAAGAAGAGAAAGCAGCTATCGTTAGTGTGGGTAACTTGGCCGGAGTCGATATACATCTTTTCCACCTCTTCCGTTGAGAAAGTTTTTTATAATAAATGTTGAACTCACATGCAATAATGATACACAAGTGTTTTCACCATGTACTATAATGATGCGAATGTGGAATATGTATTGACTTTGGAATGTGAGAGTAGACGGTGTACAATAATATCCTTCATCTAGCAAGCATTGCATCAATGTCATTTTACCATTAAAGCTGTGATCTTTGGCAGATCTTTGGTTAATATGAAAATGTGGATGTCTTAAATCCAGGATATTTGACCAGAACTGTAACGAGACTACAAATTCTAGTTCTCAGGTTATTAACGTATATAAGCATCAACTTAATAAGAGTTAGTCAATGCAAGGATAATGTTCTATGGTCTTGCCAGCAACCTGCTGCTGCATTCCATCCAAATTATCTCACTCCCACTAATTCATAATCCCAATTATTATTTCATATTTGGTATGACTCCTATTTTGACAACCTCGATGTTTTTATCCTCTAGTTTATTAGCTAAAGCATTTAACCCAATCGAATCACCAGCTAGATGGCCTAAAACAATAAGATTACCTTTCAATTTTTCTTCATACATCCGTGTTAGATCATTGTAGTCAATATGCAGATATATTACAGTAGTGACACCATGTTCAAAATACGCCTTAGCGATTGGAAATCCACCGTTAGTGCCTGCTGCGATAACAAGTGACCATTGACCAGCCTCATTTTTTGTGCTCCCATATCGAACTTTTACTTTTGTATCGGCATTTCTGAATTCAGGGAGTTCTTCAATTGACGTTACAATATCTGAAACATATTTAATCTTTCCAGAATTTATCTTGTCAAGAATCACTTTTCTCATATATTCATCACACGGTTGATGAATATTTACGAGTGGCATTTTCAGTATCTTTGCTGCACTTACTATGTCATTATAAATACTCGAATGAGATCTTAACTCAGTCTTGTCTTTTAATTTCTTTACGGCACTTTTAGCAATACCTATTGGAACTTTATGTTCTATCATATAATCAATATGCCTATCGAAAACTTTATGAAAATTAAGCGCCGCAGTTCCTAGTGGATGGTGTCCAATTACTGCATCGCATTGAATACTTTTTGCCAACATCAGTTCTGCAACTGTTACATCTATAGTGAGCAGAACTTTCTTAATGTTTTTACCTTTGATATGAACAGCACTGTCCAACGGTATTTTTTTCCAGTTTGCCAGATCCAGTCCAATCTTCATTATCCCTTCAGTATCAATCATGACAACTTACAAAAATGTAGACTTATTAATTAGCCCTATTGTTTAGATCTAATTGTACCACCGACTGACCCAAATTGTCATTCTATTGTAAGGTTTAAATTTAATTCTTAATTGTTAAAGCTTAAAATGAGCTGCTCTGATGAATATATTTCACATGCCACTGAAAACAATCTCATCCAAATAACACCGCAAATAAAATCAAAATTACAAAGGGCAAAGTACGGTGTATATAATCACTCTTCTGTCGAGCTTTGCCATTGGACAAAAAAATCTTTTGCCAATCAAGGTGATTGTTATAAGCACAAGTTCTACGGAATTTCAACCCACAGATGCATGGAAATGACTCCAACTGCCATGAACTGTGAAAACCGATGTATTTATTGTTGGAGGCCAACTGAATTTTATGATACATTAGAAATGCCTGCGGAATTAGTTGATGAGCCTGATATAATTGTTGAAAATCTAATGGCGGAAAGGAAGAAATTAATTAATGGTTTCTATGGTAATGCTAAGAACGACAAGAAAAGGCTAGATGAGTCTCTGCTTCCTGAACACTATGCTATTTCACTATCTGGTGAGCCAACCATGTATCCTAAGCTACCACAATTAATCAAATATTTGAAAGCCTTGAAAACCACAAAATCAATATTCCTTGTTACAAATGGTCAAGAGCCTCAGATGCTTCAGAGATTGGCAGATGAAGATGCGCTCCCTACCCAATTGTACCTATCTACTAATGCATCTAATCGGAAGACGTTTTACCGCATTAATCGACCACGCCACAAAGATGCCTGGGAAAGATGGTGGAAAAGTCTGCGTTTTCTTGCAACTGCAAACACAAGAACCGTCCTAAGAATGACAATGATCAGAGAATATAACGAAAATATCGACTTTGTCAATGAATTCGCTGAAATGATGTTGTATGGTAATCCACATTTTATAGAAGTAAAGTCATATATGCACATAGGAATGTCAACAGAACGTCTTGAGAAAAATAACATGATTGAAATGGGCGAGATTAGGAGCTTTTCAAGGGAGTTATCCGATAAAATGCCCGGGTTTTCTATAATGGATGAGAGTGAAATTTCAAGAGTAGTAGTATTGCAAAATCAAAAACGCTATACAGATAGATGGATCGGGAAGTATTTCGTTTAATAAGAAATAAAATTGCAATAAAACACAATGATAGTCAGTATTACCGTATAGTTAGCTAATAGATCCATACATCCATAGCATAGTAGCTAATAAATGCAATAGATCCCATACATGCCCTGTTACCAAGTATATACATATCAAGAGATGTGCAGAGCTCGTTCAATGAGATCCTGCCTTGGATCTATGCTACAACCAGCAGTAATAATTTTCGTTATTTATTTTGTTGTTGTTGTTGATGATGCGTGCTGCTGAATACACTTGTAGTGTATTACTGTTGCCTCCTTTGGTCTTGTCATTTCAACTGCTGCCAGTGCTACTACCAATAGTTCCTCCACCGCCGCCACCATTAATGCTGATACCACCACTGCTAACACTTCTGTTCCCTACTTCGAGCCCTCCCCAATAGTTCTTACTTATGACCAGTAGGACAAGCAGATCCATAAGATTTCATACCTGTCTGACAGCAGCTGGGCCATCCTGGTTTATCGCAATGTATAGCATCTCCAGAACAAACAGTCCATCCTGCACAATAGTTTGAACTGTGTCCATTTAGACAAGGCGCTCAAGTAGCATTGTGACCAGTCTTTGTAACCTATGCTATAACGAGAAGGAAAGCCTGGTTTATCGCAATGTACATGACCAGTAGCAGCAGTGACAACAGCAAACCCCATGTTAGCCTCATCAATAGTCATTATTGTTGTTACTACTGATAATAACAAGATACAATTGATTTCAATTTCATAGAAATCATCTTCTAACTTATCAGAACTGCACAGATAACATTAAAGATATAGCCTTAATTAATTGCAACTCAATCATATATTGAATTTAAAACATAACTACAGACATAATCCAAATAATCTAAATATGTTGAAGATAGAGGCCTTGTCATAAAAAATGCATGGTGATGGAGAATCCTTTATTTTGTGATGATAACGCTGCGTTGGCTCCTGCCGATCCAAACGTAATAGTGTTAGATCTAGAATCCAAAATCAATCAATCAACCCATCTATCTTGGCATAGCTCCACTGGGGATATTTCACCGCTATCTGTGATTCTAACAATATTTCATTATCCATTAACAAAGCAATTAACTCCGAAACAATTTTAAAGCAACAATCGGATTTTCGCCACCGCATTCGAAAGGTTCATTAGTAACATAATAAACTTTCAAGAATTGCGATGCAGCATCATAGCTTTTCTGCGCTATCTTAACCTCTGTGAACCTGTGTGTTATACAGTATTTATTAGAATTAGGTTTTATGTATCACTACATTATTTGAAATCAAAAAGAATGACCTACCGTCGTGCAGGAATAGATGTGAAAAAGATCCGTGCAGCCCAGAAATCAATTGGTGATATAATTTCTCTTACTCACTCCTTTCCCGCTATTGGAAACGTTATTTCAGGGTTTGGACATTATGCAGGATTGATTGATATCGGTTCTAAAATTCTTGCCATGCATTGTGATGGAGTCGGAACAAAGGTAATCATAGCCCAAATGATGAGTCGTTTCGATAATATAGGAATTGACTGCGTTGCAATGAATGTCAATGACATTATTTGTCTCGGTGCACATCCACTTGCATTTATAGATTATATTGCGTTGAGATCTGCAAATCAACACGTTGTACAGGAGATAGCAAAAGGTCTGGTCAAAGGAGCAAGACAATCAGACATGGCAATAATTGGAGGAGAAACTGCAATATTACCAGATCTCATCAATGGAGAGGATAAAAATACCTTCGACCTTGTTGGCATGGTCCTTGGGATTGTGGATAAGCCCAATATAATATTGGGTGATAAAATCAAAATTGGTGATATAATTTTAGGAGTAGAAAGCAGTGGCCTGCATTCAAACGGTTATACATTAGCTCGTAAAGTTCTTCTTTCAAAGTATTCTGTTGATGATACCGCACCTCATTTAGTACATACAGTAGGAGAAGAAATGCTCACACCTACCATGATATATGTCAAACCAATTATTGAAATATTAAAACAAAAACATATCTCGATTCATGGTTTAGCTCACATCACTGGGGGCTCATTTACAAAGCTGGCACGTCTAAATAAGAAAATACGCTACAACCTTGACAACTTACCAAAGGCACATGGAATATTCAAACAGATACAAATAGACGGGCGTATTAAAACAAAAGAGATGTACAAAACATTCAATATGGGAATTGGATTTTGTATAATACTTCCAAAACCTTCTGTCGATGCAGTCATCAGTATATTTAAGAAGTATAATATGGGATGCAGTCGGATAGGAATAGTTGACGAAAAAGAAGAGAAGGAAAACGTCATAGCTAATATAGACGGAAAAAACGAAGTTTTGTAGAAATATCATGCAATATCATAAAATTTTAGTCAGACATCCCATATGGATTCATTTTAAAGGATTAGCCACGATGATCTTAATCAATGTGTTCCATGTCCAATCTCATTTATTTTTAAAAACAAATGCAGTCTTTACGAAATTTCAATAATACGTAATTCTCATATACAAAAATTAATATTCGTTATGGAGTTAAGTTTTTCAAAAATTGCTCATACATCCAAAGGCCAATGCAGATTCTGATTATGTCCAAGCCTGTAAATCGATTGCTGAACAAATCCAGGAAAAACGGAGCACATCATCCAAGTCTATCTTGAAGATCATAAGAGAAACAGCATCGAAATATCATCTTTCTACATTACCAAGGAATGAAAATATAATCGAATATCTCCCTGACGATAGCCATTACCGGAAAGTTTTGATGGTTAAGCCTATAAAGACAGCTTCAGGCATAGTAGTAGTTACAGTAATGCCGAAACCATTCGGATGTCCGCAGGGCAGGTGTATATATTGTCCAGGCGGAATTGAGTTCAATACACCACTAAGTTACATAGGATCCGAACCTTCTACAAAATCTGCTCAAGAATTTGAATACGATCCATACAAGCAGGTCCAGGCCAAAATACATCAATTACATGCAAGAGGACATGATATCAGTAAGGTTGAAGTGGTTATAGTTGGCGGTACTTTTCCCTTTATGCCCGAAGAGTACCAGAAGGATTTTGCAAAATTATGTTTTGACGCTTTGAATGGAATAAAACCTTCTGTCAATCTCCAGGAAGCGATCATAACTAACGAGACAGCAAAGAACAGATGTGTTGGTTTTACCGTAGAAACGAAACCGGATTATTGTAAACAACAGCATATTGATCTAATGCTTGAATTAGGAGTTACGCGTATAGAAATAGGTATTCAATCCTTGCGCGACGAAGTTTACAGAACTATCAATCGCGGGCACACTTTGGATGATGTTGTCAATTCATTTCAACTTGCAAGAGATGCTGGCTACAAAATTGTTGCTCACATGATGCCAGGCCTGCCTAATTCATCACCAGAAAAGGATATACAGGATTTTCAGACATTATTTGACAATCCCTGTTTCAAACCTGATATGTTAAAGATATATCCTACTCTTGTTTTGAAACACACCGGATTATACAAATTATACCGAGAGGGCAGATATCATGCATATTCAGAAAATGATTTAATGACTGTTTTGCTTGCAATAAAAAAGATTGTACCTCCATGGGTAAGAATAATGCGAGTGCAACGAGAAATAGAACCCAAAGATATTGTTGCTGGCCCCAAGAATGGAAACCTAAGGCAGATGGTACTACGGAAATTGGATGAGATTGGCCTCAGATGCAGGTGCATACGCTGCAGAGAGATCGGATTGCAAAGAAGGCATCTTTCTGAGAACGAAGTTGTAATGAGTAGGATCGATTATTTAGCTTCGAACGGACAAGAAGTATTTTTATCATTTGAAAGCATAGATAAGTTAACCATTCTAGGTTTTTTGCGACTACGTAAAGTTATGAACCCTTACAGAAATGAGCTGAAAGAATACGATAACGATGCTGCTGGAATTGTAAGGGAATTGCATGTATATGGTCAAATGTTAAATGTAGGAAAGCAAGGAAACGACAAATTCTGCCAGCATAAAGGCTATGGAGCAAGACTGATGTGGGAAGCAGAGAGAATCGCAAAGACTGAATTTGGGGTAAAAAAATTGTCAGTTATAAGTGCAGTAGGAACCAGGGAATATTACAAAAAACTTGGATATGTTCAGAATGGTCCTTATGTATCAAAGGTACTGTAGCTACAATGACAGATGAAATAATAGGCAAAGGCACTTGGATCGACAAGGTGGCAGATAATCTTATAGAACATGAAAAAAAGTTAGGACGAGGATTAAATCTCATTAGAGTAGAAAGTGGCCTAGGAGCTTCTGGAATACCACATATAGGGAGCATGGGTGATGCCGTTAGGGCATATGGGATAGTAATGGCTCTCGAAAACTTTGGTTACAATGCAGAACTAATAGCATATTCTGATGACATGGATGGGTTAAGAAAGGTTCCAGAAGGTTTACCGAAATGGCTTAGAGAGCATTTAGCAAAGCCAGTTTCAAGAATCCCTGATCCCTTTGGCGACTGTCATACATCATATGGTGCTCACATGAGTAACCTCCTTTTGGATGGCCTAGACAAGGTTGGTGTAAAATACTGCTTCCAAAGTGGAGCGGAAACTTATAAGAAAGGAGCTCTTGTTAATCAAATTGACGCCATATTAAGAAAGAGTGTTCAGCTTGGCCAAAAAATAGCTGAGTTTGTAGGTCAGGAAAAGTATAATGAATCACTACCATATTTCCCTATTTGTGAAAGTTGTGGTAGACTGTACGTTGCAAAGGCTGAGAAATATTTACCTGATGAAAAGAAACTACAGTATACATGCTCTGGAAGCAGAATTGGCGTGGAAGATCTGAAAGGATGCGGATACAGTGGTGAAGTCGACATACGCAAGGGAGAAGGAAAATTAGCGTGGAAAGTGGAGTTTGCAGCAAGATGGCAAGCCCTTGATATTCGGTTTGAGGCGTATGGAAAAGACATCATGGATTCTGTAAGGATTAATGATTGGGTTGCTAATGAAATTCTCGGCTACCCGCATCCTTTGCATGTAAAGTACGAGATGTTTCTAGATAAGAGAGGTAAAAAAATTAGCAAATCTGCAGGCAATGTACTTACTCCACAGATGTGGTTAAGGTATGGCACTCCAGAGTCCATACTACTGCTACTGTTCAAACGTATATCTGGCACCAGACATGTAGGACTTGACGATATACCAGCATTGATGGATGAATATGATGCTTATGAGGATATGTATTTTGATAAAATTAAAGAGGATAATCAAGCTAAATTAACCAGGATAAAAGGAATTTATGAATTTGTCAATCAGCTAAAACCACCAGAGCAGCCTATGGTACATGTACCATACATGGTCCTTGTACAACAGGCATCGTTATTCTCTGGCGATGAAAGGATCGACAAAATATACGAAAGACTACGAAAATATGGAGCAGTGAAGGAGAAGACGGCTAATCTGACAAAAAAGATTGAGCTTGCATCCAAGTGGTCCGAAGATCTCTCTTCTGGTGAAGAAAAATTTGAAATTGAAATGACAGATAATCACAAGAAAGCGATTGCCGACTTAATTCAAACTCTAAAGTCATTTATCGGTTCCGAACAAAAATCAGACTCACCGAAAAATCTACAATCCAAGGTATTTGACATCGCTAGAGACAATGGAATGGAACCCAAAGAACTCTTCACTCTGCTTTACAAGATACTCATAAATTCTGATAGAGGACCAAGAATTGGAAACTATGTCCTTGACTTAGGAGTAGAGCGAACAAATAACATTCTTCAAAAATACCTAGTTAGTTAGCATAAGTAAGCATACAATGATAACTTGTATCATACAATATTAAAATTTATAGTCAATTTATATAATGTATGGGATAATCAGACTCTATACTTGTGGTCATTGGTCAGTTACCTCCTTTACTCTACCAATAATTCCATTTTCGAGACGAACCTTAATTCCATAAGGATGTGATGAGGATTTAGTCAGAATTTCCTTTACAATACCCTCAGTCAACTTTCCTGTTTTTTGATCACATTTTTGGACTACTTTTACCCTAGAACCACGCTTTATACTACCTCTAGTGTTGCCATCCAATGCAAGTAATTATGTTATAAGTGGGATAATAAAAACAACCCTAAATATTCTCACGTTGTTAATGTTTTTGCTCCATATTCGTACATTGAAAACTTCACAGTCCTTACTCTTCATTCTTCCTTCACCACTGCCGTAACCACTGTCTTATTCGCCAGCTGATTAACAGCCTGTTAAAGGCTGTGTTACCTTTGATGTGAACAAGTTTCTTAACAGTATACTTGTACGCATAATTTCGCCAATTGCTTTGAATATTTGAGTCAGGATGTTGTTCTGCAGTGCCAACTTGCAAGTACATGTTCTAGATCTTGTATTGCAAACCACATATAATCAATACATGCTGTTTGACTTACATTCCATACATACTAAAATTACCAGGACAAGGTAACGACAATAAATCATCAACGGAGTGCCCCAAATTGCACATGGGATCAATGCTGCTGTCGGACTTCAATAGTTGATCACTAACCTTGTAAATATATGATATAGATTATAGATGGGATTGAATAGATTATTTTTT
>DATDFS010000253.1:0-5253 GCA_036522495.1 Nitrososphaeraceae archaeon
GATTGTATTTTGAATCTATTATCAATACCAGATAGGCCAGTAGATACAGTTTTCTTTATCACTTCTAAAGATAATTCTTTATCAAATATAATGGTTTTATAACAAAAATCTTTTTACTGAAGATAGTATATGTTGCCGAAAAAATAAGGGGTATTATTATATATTACTATACTCTTCTAGAATAGAAATGAAGTACATACTAGTAATAGTAGCAATCACGGCAGCTCTACTTACAGGAGTAACCACAGCGATGGGTAGCGCAATAACTGTGCGTGCAGAACCGACACTACATAGACATCAATGCAGTAGTGACCCTGACGTGGGTACTTGTACGCTAAGTGGTAGCATCAATGGTGCTGAAATAAACAACGTTCCTCAAAAGGGTGGTGGCACAGTTACTTTTGGTAACCCTGGCCATGCCATTCTCAAATGTAAAGGGAGCCCTGATTTTAAACAATTTGAATGTTCATAACCGTCTTTCCCTCCCTCTTTTTTTCTTGTTTGCCCCCTCAAATATCTATCAGCAGATTTATTACACTTGATGTTATTGTTGTTGCCTTATTTTTTACTACATTTAAAATCTCAAGTATCCACAGTGTTTCCAGTCAGCCACATGCAGATTTATGTGTAATAACAGGGGGATAACAATCATTGCAATAAGAGACAAGCTTTCTTCCTGCTCCTTTTTGGGGCTTTTTCGTTCGTTTTTATTTCCATGGTATGACAATGATCTTGTTGTTGATATCTTCTAGTAAAATTAATTGCATACTACGAAGGTCTTCTATTATAATTAATAATATCTTTTTATTATTTAATTAGATTTGTATTAATAGATTCTTATTTTAAAAAACAATAACTATTTGTTAGTAGAACTCATTAATGAATTAGTGTATAATATCAACGATTAAATTTGCTCAGATAAGGCCCTGTTAAGTTAAGCAAAGGTAATTGCTAAAGCTCAATCAGTTTAATGCTATAGTGTAATGTTTGAACGTAACAGGACTAGACCATTCATTATTAGATATGCGCTGTATTTGTATTTCCTTGGACTAAGTCTTAGGAACACGTCGAAGGCATTGAAACCATTTGTAGATAGAAGTTATGTTGCCATATGGTATTGGATATGGTATTGGATACAGGAATTCAATCCAAATGATGTTTTTCCAAACAAAAAGAAGAGTAGGATAATTGCCTTTGTCATAGACGAAACCATGATTCAGATAGGAGATACTGATGCATGGCTACGGGTTGCATTAGAACCAATTCATTATAGAATTATTGGAGTTTATATTTCAAGACACAGAAATATGCTAGTTGCTGAATCATTTCTAAAATCATTGGTTAATCTATATGGAAAACACATAGTATATTCTGATGGTGGATCATGGTATCCTGAAACCTGTAATTCTTTAATGCTAAAACATATTCTCCATTCATCCTTTGAAAAAAACATAATTGAAAGAGCTATGGAATATGTCAAAGATAGAACAGAAGCTTTTGATGACTATTACCCATGTAGGAAGAAAGCAGTTGATTGTAATCTAACTCATGTTTACCAATGGCTAATACTTTTCGTATTTTTGTACAATTTATCAAAATCACAATCTAAAATCAACATTATGAAGTTCTTGATGAGAAGTGGAAAGGATCCTTAACTTAACACAACCATATTATGTAAAAATGTAGTAGAACTGGAAAGCGGCTTTCAAGGGGAGAAGAAAAGAATTACTGTCTGTTGTCTAACCGATTGAATATTGACAGTGTAGTGGCGGCAATAGTAGTGTTATTATATTTATCTCCCTCCTATCTCGTTTATAATTTGTTCTGTCTTGGTTAATTGTTCCACTTTTTGGTTAATATCAAGTATTGCCCGAAGCAGATCGGAATTCATTTTTAATCCTTTCACAAAATTTGAAAATGCTTGCGTATCTTTTGGCAAACACATCCCACTGAATGGTCGCCCAGCTTCGGTACCATACTTTCCTATCCTCCTGTCCAATGAAACAGCTAAACTTGTCTGTCTATCATCTATACCCAATTCTTTGCATATTAGACCTATTTCATTAAAGAAAGATATCTTTAGTGATAAGAAGCAATTTGAAGCGTATTTAATCATTTCAGCGGTATCATAATCCGTTATGATGATGTTTTCTGTCAACTGTTTGTAAATCTGTTTTAAAGGTAAGGAAGAAGAATAAGAGGCTCCTTTTTTATCTTCTCCAATAACTACTCTATCAGGGTTTAAAAAATCATCAAGCGATGTAGATATTCTCAAAAATTCCGGATTATTGCATACATTATAATCTTTTCCTCGCTCTAAAGAGCAATTTTTTTCTAGATACGGGATAACCACATTTTTCATAGTTCCTGGTAACGTGGTGCTTCTGAAGACAATAAGCCGGTGTCTATTACCGGTTGTGGTATTTAGTACATCTGTGACCATATCTAACACCGACATAACTTGCGACAGGTCTTGCTGACCATCCTTGTTAGTAGGTGTGTTAACACAGACAAATGAGATGTCAGTATTTAGGATAATATCCTTGATGCTCGAACACACTTGATAGCCTTCTTGCTTCAGGGTTAACATCTTTTTTTTCAAAATATCGTAGAAAGTTACTTCATGACCTAACTTAGAAAAGCCTTTACCTGTAGCAGTTCCAACCACGCCTGCGCCTATTATTCCAATTTTCATCACTCTAACGACCTTTATTTTTACAATATCTGTAATGATATAAACATAATAAAGGTTTATACTATTCGATTTATATCTTGTTGTGTTCTATATTTTATAATAAATTGAATATATATAGATGGGGCTAGTCTATATCTAAATTGTATTGCGGCAAGCCCTCTTAAATCTGAAGCATAGGAGAAGGGATTCACTAATACTTGCTCCTGTATTATTATCATTTTCAGCCCTTGTGTTACTATTAGTCATATCGTTTGTTGCTCCCTCATGGTTTGAAATGTACGGAATTCTAAAAACAACACGATTGGTTGCGTTACTCTTAATAAATGTGGCCGGAGGCGTTGTCTATATCTTTCTAAAATATATTTTGATTTATCTGCCTTTAGCAGCGATTGGATTATGGAGATGGGGAGTTTGGCTCTTTAAACTAGTGTGTGCTCAACGCTATAGGCCGATTCATGTAGGGCTCCCTCCGTACTATTCTACTTTAAGTATAATCACACCAGTCTATAACGAAAATCCAAAGGTGTTTGCAACTGCATTGAATTCTTGGCAGTCAAACAGGCCCGATGAATTGATAGCTGTAATTGATCAAACAAATAAGGATTGTATCGACATTTTTAAGGAATTTTCGTACAATATGCCGTCGGCTAAGCTAATAATTACCTCAAAGCCCGGAAAAAGACCAGCCTTAGCCGATGGTATTCTAGAAGCAAAAGGCACAATTATTGCATTGGTAGACAGCGATACAATTTGGGCACCCAATATTAAGGAGAAATTACTTGCACCATTTAGAGATTCGGAAATAGGGGGTGTGACCATGAGAAATCGTCCAATAGAGTGCCAATCCATCTGGCAAAAGATGACTGATATTTTCTGGGATAATAGAAATTTTTACGATTTGCCGTCCCAGACAGCTATGGGCAGAACGCTATCCTGCCTTTCTGGAAGATCAGCTTTATACCGTCGGGACATAATCGTGCCAAAATTGGATGATTTCCTAAATGAGGTTCTGCTGGGAAAAAGAAAAGAATCTGGTGAAGATAAATGTCTTACAAGGTTGATCCAAAGAGAAGGTTGGAAAACCTACTACCAAAACAATGCAGAAGTATATTCTTCAGCTACAACACATTTTAAAACTTTTTGGAACCAAAGACTTCGCTGGACTAGGAATAGCCATAATTCTGATCTAGCTAGTATGTTGGATGGTTGGGTATGGAAACATCCATATCTTGCATTTTGTATGATCGACAGATTTATTTCTACATTCACTTTATTTCTAGGTCCAATATTTTTTTCTATTGCCATTTATCTGAATCACTGGTTTATTGCTGCATCTATACTCAGCTGGTGGATTTTAGGTAGAGGAATAAAAATAATACCTCACTTAAAACGCCGTCCAAAAGACATATTGGTTTTGCCAGTATATGTTGCAGTAAACTTCTCGATTGCGTTGATAAAGCTCTTTGCTCTAGTGACTATAACAGAGCAGAAATGGATTAGAGAAGTAAAAGGAACAAGAGAGAATCAAAAGCAATCTATTTTTAAAAGAATAAAGGACATAGTCCTAACGGCAGAGATTATTTGTAGCCTTATATTATTGGCTTGGATAAGGACTTGAGCAGCACTTAAATCATTCATAGCTTGTGTCTCATTTACTTGTTTTCTAATATTAAGGCACCAAGATAAAGTATATCTGCTGTATACCAATTATACGCCATAATGCCTCTTTGTCAAAGATATAGAATATGTCATAAGCCTAATTAAAAGTAGATAAGAGAACAAAATAAAAAATACTTCTAGAAGTAATTAATCGAAAAGGATGAAAGGACTGTAGTAATGGAACATGCAACATACTCAAGAATAATTCTATTATACCTGACTATTGTGTCTCATTTCAACAAGAAATTGGTAGATTAATAAAGAATTTGATATTTTTCCAAAGTATTTGCATTGTCAACACGATCTTGAGAATGGCTTCAAACCCAAGTTTATTGCTCTACCAAGTTACATAATATATAGAAATTTTTAGGAAAAGAATATAATTCGCATATAATTATTATTTTTGTGTGGGTTTTCCACCTATACTTGTCGTATTTATTGTTGTTAGCATAGCCGCTATCCCATTATTGTCACCGCTATCATTATTAAATTTCTTCAAGTATGGATATGCCGTAAAATCATTGTCATCACCAGCTGCTTGTATTAACTACGACTCAACCACAAGGATGATTACAATATCTTGTGCCTCTGCAAATCTTGCTGAGGTATATAATCAACTTAATGATAATAATGTTTTAGAAAAACAGGAATCTTCGAGTAATACTAATGTATGGTCTTTAAACGCAAATCTGACAATTGATAGAGGATCAACTTTTTACATTAATTCAACGGATACCGCATGGCTCAAGATAATCTCGGATGGAACAGCTGCATACGGCATAGATGTACATGGCAGCCTAAAGGTTGATTCAGTAAAGATAACTTCATGGGACCCAGAAATGAATTATTATGCAGTAACTAATGGAACAAGAATACCCAATATCAATGGATACGAAGTC
>DATDFS010000254.1:0-5136 GCA_036522495.1 Nitrososphaeraceae archaeon
TGGAGATGCCCTTACTGCACTCAAACCGGCAGTTGGAACATTATCAAAAGTAAAAACTGGATTATCTGGACTTATGCCAAATGTCGACGTAGAATTGGGAGAAATTAATGATGTCTTTAGTGATATCATGGTAAATGCTAATAGTACTTCTGATATTGGCTTCGCACTAAATCCGTCAGGTGGAGATGCAACAAATATTCTTGCAGAAGCAAGCATTGTCGCGGAGCAAAGGGTCACCGACAACTTCCCAGATGCACCCATGGGGACATACAATCGAAATGCTAGATCCTCACTAGGAGAACACACAGAATAATCACTAGACAGATATCCGGTAATTGAAAGTAATTGATTTGTATATGTCAAATAGAAAAACGCAATGACTATAACCAAAAGAAGAGTCCCCGGTAAAGGGTCAATAGTAATCTCAACATTTCAATCCAGACAAACTGCAAATCGGATAGCAAAAGCTATGATTTCTAAGAAACTTTGCGCCTGCGTAAATATTATGAAAATAAAATCTTTTTACTATTGGAAAAACAAGATCCAACATGAAGATGAGTATCTCTGTTTTTTTAAAACTGTTTCTTCTGCTAAATTAAGTAAGGAGATAAAGAAAATCCATCCGTACCATGTACCAGAAATTGTGGAATTGCGGTTGGATAGCGCCAATAAAGATTACCTGGGATGGTTAACTAAATCTGTATCTTAAAGATCTGGCTGACTGAATTACCTTATTGCGTAGCGTAGAAGGCCAACAATGCCTCCTAAAGAAGAAACTCGAAGTCCTATGTCAGTAGAAGCGTCAACTCCATATATCCTTCCTCCAATCGTCTCTGTTATATTCAATAAATCAATGAATTCATGCTCATTGATCTTTTCTAAGATAGCATTAGAATAGATTAGACTTTCTATCGACTTGTTAACCACAGCAGATTTAACCTCGTTTACGCCAATGGCATACTTTGGATCACCTTTGTGAATGAGATAAAAAAGATTGTCCAGTAAGGACGAGACAATTCCGATTTTACTGCTCTTCAATAATTCTTTTAGTGATTCAGAACGAAGAGATACAAAAATACCATCTTCGCCTGCTACATCTACTCCTTCTAAAATGGAAATTTTGTCATTAATTTCCTTGGCAAGGTAATTAAAAAATCTCCTCTTGGTTTCTCCAGGCCCAAATAATACTATTGTTTGCTCTTGTGAGTGTAGGTTAGTAACACTCTTAATCCCTCTCAGAATTTCATCAAAAAAAGTATCTATATTTGCGTTTACGGTCTTAGAACCCTGAAACCTTTTTCCACTTTGACCGGAATAAATATTGGGTAGGATCTTTACATGAGTCCCGGTTACCAATCCTATTGCCGCTTCCTGAATATCAATTGAAATCAGCACATAGATAGTGTTACTGCCAGAATTTCCTATTATGTCAGTTTGAATTTTTTTCCACTGCTTCTTTTCTAATATAATCATATCGTCAACTTTGATCGATATAGAATGATGAACTCCCTTGGGAACTAATTGATTATCGCTATTTAGTATCGTTCCTCCTATTCTTATTCTGTCTACGGTTCCGTCAAACTTTATGTCATCAATTCTTAGTAATATTCTTATTTTTACTCGCTCACCCTTATCGGGTCTGGAAAATTCAGACTTGTGTTTTATAGATCTAGTTGTATCTGTGATTATGTTGTCATCAAGCTCAATTATCCTTCTTAAGGAAAAAAGGTCATCCAGATCTTCTGGAATAATTGCCTTGGATTTATCAGAATGCTTGGAATCACGAACAATCATCTGTATTATCTTTCACATTGTCTTATTGTTATCTTGCGAGTTACGTTCAGAATTTAATTTTGAGCTGTTGTCATTTTGACCTTGTTGTTTTGAAGATTCAAGGTAACTATTTACCCATTCTTGAGTTATTACCCCAGATTCAACCAAATTTACTAAGGCGTTGGGTGATGCTTCCCCTCTTACCTTTCCATTTTTCCTTCGTGTTTGTCTCCATTTAAGTTGAGTGTTTCCGGTCTTTGAGGAATAGATTATGCCCAGCACTTCCTTGGCATTTACAAATGTCATTTCACGAATTTTTTTTAGGGTCACCTTATCAGCCGCCTCAATATAAATTGCTCCAGGACCCTCCTCACGCTCAGGAAATATTTCAAAGTCATGCATATAACTTTCGGTAATAAAGGATCTACATGTACTTATGATGATAAACCTTCTAAAACTCTCTAGTGAACACGCGGCCTCTATTAGTACCAATGTGTTGATAGGATTAATTGCTATTTATCAAGTTTCTGACAAGAATTTCAGAAGATGGAACATGTTATTTCAAAAAATTCATGGTAAGTAAATATCATTTCAGGTACAATCTTTGTCTAAAAAACAAGGAGGACAAACTCCTAACTCAAGATCTACTTCATATTGACATCAGTAGGGCTATTCCGTCATTGTTTGTCCATTGGTATTATCTTTTTCGACACTTAAAAATTAGATTGTAAATGTGCACATAAACCTCCAAATTAAGATTTGATTTTTACTTTGAGCTTGCATCTGACCATAAATAGCTAAAATATTCTTTCGCAAATCCCGTAAGTCCTATATGATTTGCCCAAATTGCTATCGGTTCCACAGCACCCCTTTCATTTCTTCCATTTCCTAGGAGAATCATAACTTGACTTATGTCTCCTATCACACCTCCGCCAAACATATTGTTCTTAACTCTGACCTCGGCTACTCTTGAAATTGTGAGGATAGTTTCTTTACTTGTATTTTCAGAAACAAGTACAGCTATTTTTACTCCTTTCTCAGATAACGTTCTTAACGTGGCCTGAATGAGGCCAACAATATTTTCTGCCCCCTGTGGCAGTGCAATAAGTAATTCTTTCTTACAATTTTGAATTATTTCTTGTACCTTATTTGCAATGTTGAAAAGACCCATTACTACCCATATTTCGGGCCTCTCTTTAATCCCGGTTTTTTCATATATTGGCATCAGTTCTCGAATTATCATTTCATTGTTAGAATCCATCTTTTTCTCAATCAATGTCCTCGTTGCTTCTGTTGCTGTTTGAGGTGAATTTGGAAAGAATTTTTGCGGTCTTGAGCTATTAGATTCAATCCAGCCCCTTTCTTCTAATGAATTTAAAACTTCGTATATTTTCGAGTACGGCACACTCGATTTTTTGCTAAGCTCCGAAGCTGGCATTGACCCATTCTCAAGCAATGAAATGTAGACCTTAATTTCATAACTCCCTAAACCTATCTCTTCCAACGCTTTCCTGGTCTTATCAGATAAACTCATAATATTAGTTGAAGTGGGTTACAGAAACATGCTATATATTTCAAGTGCAATTTGCCGCACTTAGATAAGTAAACTTCTCACCCTATTATTAGTTACATTATACTTATATAGGAAAAATACAAAGTCGACATGAAACCTAGGTGAAATTAAGTGGAATTAATACAAATATCTAACCGTACCGTAAATAAAGTTAATACAGACAAGAGAACTATACGATTTACTCAGAGCATTTGCCCAGATTGCAATATGATTCTTGATGCGGAAGTTTTTGAAAGAGAAGGTAAAGTCTTCATGACAAAAACTTGTCCGACACACGGAGAATGTGAGGAACTATACTTTGGTTCCTACAAGATGTATAATAAATTTAGCACATATTGGATGGATGGAAAAGGTGCACACGCACCGAATGTAATGGTAGACAAATGTGCATGCCCGACTAATTGTGGATTATGCACAAACCATTTGTCACACTCTGGTCTTGCTAATATGATAGTTACAAACAGGTGTGATCTTACATGCTGGTATTGTTTCTTTTATGTCAAAAAGGGCCTAGAAGGTGCATATTTGTATGAACCTACACATCAGCAAGTTCGAGCCATGATGAAAACCTTAAAGGCAGAAAAGCCAATTGCCGGAAATTCAATCCAAATCACTGGCGGAGAACCAATGCTTAGGGACGATATCACTGACATCATTAGAATCATGAAAGAGGAGGGCGTAGACCACGTGCAAATGAATACAAATGGTATAAAATTGGCCCTTTCACCAGAAACAATGCGTCAAGTGAGAAATGCAGGTGTAAGCAATCTATATTTGTCATTTGATGGAGTAACTCCAAGAACTAATCCAAAGAATCACTGGGAAGTTCCTTATGCTCTAGAATCTGCAAGAAAAACAGGTACCACTGTTGTGTTTGTACCCACTGTAATAAAATCAATTAATGATCACGAGCTTGGCCCAATTATTCGATATGCGCAAAAACATCTTGATGTAGTACACGCTGTAAACTTCCAACCAGTCTCATTAACGGGTAGAATGGGCAAAAAAGAGCGGGAAAAATATAGAATTACCATTCCAGATTGTATAGAAAGAATCCAAGAACAAACAAATGGTGAAGTATCCGTAGACGATTGGTTCCCTGTTCCATCCTGTATGCCATTGACAAATGTTATTGAGGCATTTAGTAAAAAGCCAAAATACGAACTTTCAATTCACTTTGCTTGTGGAGCTGGAACGTATGTATTTGAGGATACTCAAACCAAGAAGTTAATTCCACTCACATCATTTGTTGACCTCAAAGGAGTCTTAGAATACTTTGAAGAAAAGGCTGACGAAATAAAATCAGGCGCAAACAGATACTGGTCAATGTTACAAGTAATCAGGAAATTAAATCAATTCGTAGACAGAGACAAACAACCTCATGGATTGAATCTTGCAAAAATGTTCTCGAGTATATTGCTGAAGCGTAATTTTGACTCAGTAGGTTCATGGCATGTTCGTTCGCTCTTTTTGGGAATGATGCACTTCCAGGACAAATATAATGAAGATCTTGAGAGACTGCAGAGATGTGATATTCATTATTTGACTCCTGACTTGCGAATTATTCCATTCTGTGCGTTTAACGTAATTCCAGAATGGTACAGAGATAGAATACAAAAGAAATACAGCATTCCAGTGGAAGAATGGGAAAAAGCTCATGGACAAACTCTTGAAGCAGGTTTGTATCGAGGTATTATGAGAAGAGGCAAACCCGAAGCCCAAATGGGATGTGCAATGTCAGAAATGCACAAGGCAGCTGCCGAGTCTATGGAAAACGACGACCACAAAGC
>DATDFS010000255.1:0-54976 GCA_036522495.1 Nitrososphaeraceae archaeon
TGTAGCTGAAATGTACAAACTAGCTCTAGAAGGCAAGTTGTATAGTAGATCCATCCCATAAGATGGCAGCAACAGCAGATACTTCAAAAATTGAATTGGTCTTGATAGGCCATCTTTCTTTTTTATTTTATTTTATTATATTTATTAGAATATCCCATTTTGAGTTGTTGGGGTTTAGGACAGGCATATAACGAAAATGTGATCTACATATAATAGTATGTGTGGAGGCAGAAGCAGACCGCATCAATTAAGCTTTAAATTGGTTAAATGTAGTTGTAAAATCTGTGCTGGATAAGACTAAAACAGCAAAATTTAAAAGCGTATGTTTTGATTCTATAATTAATGACTTTACCTAAAGGATATGGTGGCGGTGGACGTGGAGGAGGCGGTGCTGGTCAAGGCCGAGACGATATTGAACGGATGATCGGCCGCAGGGTTGAAAACATGAAAGGCGTTTACGTATTAGGCTTTGCACTGTGTTGGGCAGCGACTGCAGGTGGAATTTATGTAGGTGTAACGGTCTATCCTTGGGCATATCCGTTGCCAAGTGGCCTTTATGCACTCTCTGTCCTCACAGTAATTGAAGCACTGGGTTTCTTCTTCATTATGAAGATTGTAGGCGAAAAAACGATTCGTGCATAAGCATTCTTATATTTTTTGTTTGATCCAAAGATTTTGTTTATAGACAATATGCTTGAGCCTTAGCCATTCTTATGCACCATTATACCAATACATACCCTGTATAGATAGGCTTGTTTCCAAATTTTGTGAGTTGTTTAAAAACTGGTTAGTATATGAAGAGCGTTCTTTCACTTGATAAATGAAATATCAAATAGACATGTAAACTTGGTTCATAAGCTGACCATAACCAATAATGTAACTTTTCGTCAACAAATATTTCTTGATTTTAGTTTTCCCACTACAAACATTTTTGCATCAATTTCCAAATAGCTACATGTAGTGTTATTCTTCTCATAATTGATTCTAACTAATTGGTTCTAACGACTTAGATGCAAATCTATAACTCCTGGAATTAAAATACAAGTAAAGCCCATATACTTTTCAGATCTATCAATAAGAAAAGTATCACAACAGCACTCGTCTCCCTTTATAAAAAGGAACCATGTATTCATATGGAATTGTATTCAGCACTACAAGCCAGAAAAGCTATTCCATAGAAAAAGAAGAATTTATGAATTTATAATCAATGAAACTCCAATCAAAGTAGGAACTGAATTATTAGTTGGATATAGATATGGATTGAAATTGAACTAAAAGATAAGATAAGACAATTTTTATAATACATATCTTATGATGAAAGAAACATGCATGCTTATTGCAGAAGAACAATTCATGCGGTCATTAGTAAGAAAATATGGAAAACATCTAGGTTCAACTGATGGTGGCGATACCTGGTATCCATCATCCATCCACTGGCCTGAAAATTTTTGAAATTAAAACATATCACATTCACTCTTCTTTTAAGAAAAGTATCATTGAACGTACAATCCAACATATTAAAGATAGAACTGAAGGTTTCGATGACTGCTTTCCATGCAGAAAAGAAAAGACCAGTGTAGATTACAGAATATAGTCGATTGATTGAATCCGTTTATTTATATGCATAACAAGGAAATTACTGAGAAACGGGTATATAGTTAACTGAACAGAGCCGATCAATCTGAATAAAATTTTATATACAACATCATAGAGTAGTTTTGGTAATGGTCTGGCTTAGACGTACAACGCACTATCTATTCATAGTTGTAGTTGCAGTAAACAGCACGCTATTGACAATTAATGCAGGGGACTATATCTTCTACACAGACTGGGCTTGGACTTCATTTGTGGTGTTTTCGATTTCACAATCGACTATGCTTGCAGTAGGGGCCATATACTATATGCTCTTTACAGGTGTTCCAGGAACCGCTACATACTATGCAACCATTATGACAATCTACACATGGGTTGCAAAGGGCGCGTGGTTTGCATTAGGATACCCAATGGACTTCGTTACAGTACCAATATGGATACCCTCGGCAATGTTGTTGGATCTTACATATTGGGCTACAAGGCGCAATAAACACGCCGCCATTATCATTGGTGGAACTTTAATTGGCCTTTCGCTCCCAATGTTCAACATGATAAATCTATTGCTGATAAGGGACCCGCTGGAGGTTGCATTCAAGTATCCAAGACCCACACTTCCTCCCTATATGACACCAATTGAGCCCCAGGTCGGTAAATTCTACAACAGTCCTGTAGCATTGGGTTCAGGTGCAGGAGCAGTATTAACAGTGCCAATAGCGGCATTAGGTGCAAAACTGAACACGTGGACTTACAGATGGATGGCCGCATGGAGTAAATGGGACTAAATCCCCAATTTTCTTTTGTTTTTGAATAGATAAGCAAAACCTTGTTTGCCAGAAAGTATTATGGTATGCAAAAAATGACGCGTAGTAGTGTGCATCGAAGTATAACGAAATAATAAGCAAAATAGAAATTAAAAGTCAGAGATCATGTTTACATATCTTATTTATCCGCTCTAAGATCATCTAAAAGTTTGTCGAGTTTAGCGGTAGATTTATCGTTTTGATCTGATATTTCTTGTTTTGCTGGCGGGCTTTCCATATAATTGGGTATCCTAGCAGCAATTCTCTCTTGATACGTTGGAATATGCTCATTCTTATAAAAAATGCCTAATGGGATCTTGCTTCCCCATTCATTTGATTTTTCAATCGCCTGAGCCACCTTAGTATTCATCTCATATGATTCATGAACGACGCCATCATATCCTGCATCTTCAAGTTTATACATTCTTGTCATCTGCTTGCCGTTTTCAGGATTAACGTTATCTTGTCCTTGATACCATTCCTTTGTATTGATATCATTGTAAGTTGGACAAGGTTGCAAAACGTCTAAAAAGGCTAGACCTTTATGCTCAATTGCCTTTTTGATCAAGTCCTTTAAATGCCTTACGTCATACGAATAACCTCTACCGATAAAAGTAAAACCTGCAATCAAAGCGAGAGCTATTGGATTAACAGAATTGTTCATATTTGGTTGTGATAGCGATTTCGTCTTCATTCCTAATTTTAGAGTAGGTGCAGCTTGGCCTTTAGTTAAACCGTAAACAGCGTTATTGAATATTATGTAGACCATATCTACATTTCGTCTGCCAGAGCTTACAAAATGCCCAGCACCAATACCTAAACCGTCGCCATCACCGCCTACCGCCAGTACTTCCAAGTCTGGATTAGAGAGCTTTGCACCTTGAGCGAATGGTAAAACTCTGCCATGCAAAGTATGTATTCCATAAGTGTGGATAAAATGTGGAGTTTTACCTGAACATCCTATTCCAGAAAATATTGTAGCGCGGTGCAAAGGAATTTGCATATCTGATAAAGCCATCTGAACAGCATTTAGAATACCAAAGTCTCCGCAACCAGGACACCAATCATTGTGGACAGACGTTTTATAATCTGCTAGTTTAAGTGCCATGTTCTAACACAATTCTCCTAGGAGCATTTCCATTCATTATGCGCATTAAAGCATTATAAACCTCACTTGAAGACATTGACCTTCCATTATATTTTACAATGCTATAGTTAATGTCACGGTTCAAATTCTGCTTTATGAGTAATCCTAATTGACCCATATAGTTCATTTCGACATCTACTAAAACTCTGGTATTCTCTAACATTTTTGCTACTAAGGAACCTGGAAATGGGTGCATTAACCTGAGTTGAACAAATTTGACGTTTTTCCCTTCTGTGGTCAATTGATCTATTGCATCTAGAATTGCACCTTTAGTAGATCCCCAGCTTACTATTGTCATGCCATCACCAGATGATGGATCATGGCCATACTCTATTGCTTTGTCTTCATCTGGTATTTCGTTTAAGGCAAAATCCAGTTTGCTCATTCGTTTGTTCATCATTTTAATCCTATTATCTGGATCTTCTGTAATGTGTCCTTCTTCAGTATGCTCGTCTCCTGTATTCCAGAATACCCCATTTTCTGTCCCTAATCTTATGCGTGGCGAGATGGGATTTTCATCAAGTTTGAATCTTAGATAATTTCCAGCAACGCCAGTCTCAGCTGCCGGTATAACATATTCTACTAATCTTCCTCTATCTATGTTGATTCTATGCTGATCAAAAACTTTGCATGTCATGATACTATTTGCAATTGCTTTATCAAGCATATGAATAACAGGTAGCTGATACTTTTCTGCGAAATTGAATGCCTTTATGGTATCATAGAAACTTTCTTCAATATCTCCAGATGCAAAGACAATTTTTGGAAATTCTCCATGTCCACAATTAATAGCAAACATCAGATCGCCCTGCTCGTGTCTTGTCGGAAGACCTGTAGATGGACCTGCACGTTGATATAACGATACAACAACTGGAACTTCATTAATTCCAGCCCAGCCTAGTGCTTCAGCCATTAAGGAAAAACCGGGCCCCGAAGTAGCGGTAGCTGATCGTACACCAGTTAATGCTCCCCCTATCGCCATCGTGATTGCAGCTATTTCGTCTTCAGTTTGTACAACTACTATAGACCCTTTTTTTCTATTATCATATGTCTGTTCTATTATCTGATTAGACTCCAAAAACTCGCTGTCATCACTTGCAGGAGTTATGGGATAATACGTCTGAAATCTACATCCTGCCGTTATTTTTCCCATGGCAGAAGATTGATTTCCCTGCATAAGAATTATATCAGAAGAGGGTTGGATACATGTTAATTTAAATCTAAATTCTGTGGAATGAAATCTTGATTTGACGTAGTTATAGGAGTAGTTTGCCGCTGCAATATTAAGCTCGGCGATCTTTGGTTTTGCTCTAAAGATATATTTGATGGCTTTAGCCAGTACTGTCGTATCAAAGTCTAAAACTGCCATCGATGCAGATAATGCCATTACGTTGATTGTTCTTGTAAGTTTGCTTAGAGAGTGGTCATTAATCTTCTCTGAAAAATCCCTGAGTAGTTGAAAATATGGGACCTTGTATAATACAGTTCCGTTATCCTTAGCATAATCCAGCATTCCTTGAACAGTCAATGGTTTGTTGGCCTTTTCCAACATACTAGTAATTTTTTTGGAAGCCTGATCATCTAAAGTTGGAACTTCTTGGATAGTTATATTAACCAAATCTTGATCATAAATTATTGCTCCATCTTTTGTTACCTTATCGCTATGCCTAAATAATGTTTCAGCATCAAAAGAAACGAGTAAATCAATGTCATCAACATGTGATCGAATTTGCTTGTCTGAAACCCTTACTGTAAAGTAACTGTGTTCACCCTTTATATTAGAATAATATTCTCGTTTGCCGAAAATACATAATCCAGCCTGTGAACAGGCTTTAGAGAAAATATTAGCAGCTGAATCAACGCCGCTTCCTTGTGCTCCCCCTATAACCCACGTTAAAGAATTTGAGATTTTGGAATGGGTCATTATCAAAGTACTCTTCCTTTTCCTGCTTTTAATGCTTTAGAATTCAAACGAAAATCGAGCTTTAACTCGATTATCCTCCACCCGTAACTGCATCATACAGACAACACTCACAGGCCTCTCTCTCGCCGCAATATGGACATGCACACATACATGCCTCTAACGGGTTTCCACAATTATCACAACTAGTTCCATCTTCACCACTAACAGTTCGAGTACTATCCGCCAAATTATTGCAAGATATTGTATTTTCTTTAACTTATTATACTTTACATATTATTATAGAAGCATAATTTTATTCTAATTCTAGACACATAGTACGTATCCATCATGGAACATATTTGATGTATCAAAAAGCATCAATAAGAAAAACTAATAACTAAATACAACGTTCTAAGAATTGAGATCCATGACAATATCTCTCGTTGCAACTGAACTTGGGTCCAAGGGTATCAAGTTCACAGCTTTTGAAAATACCCATATTGTTCGAGGAACTAGTCTAGTCAAACGTGGTTTTGCCCATATGCAAAAGCATGGCGTAATTATGGATGTCACCAATGTTGAGCAAGCACAGATCGCTGAAGATGCTGGTGCAGTTGCTGTTATGGTCTTAGACAAACTACCGTACGATGTAAGAAAGGCAGGAGGTGTTGCCAGGACTGCTAGTATTAAGGTAATCAACGATATCATGGATGCCATTACTATTCCCATAATGGCAAAATGTAGAATTGGGCATGTTTCAGAAGCTAAAGTATTGGAATCAACTGGCGTAGATATGATAGACGAGAGTGAAGTTTTGACTCCTGCAGACGAAGTACGGCATATTTGGAAGTGGGATTATACAACACCCTTTGTCAATGGTGCAAAGAACCTTGGCGAGGCTTTAAGAAGAATTGAAGAAGGATGTGCAATGATTAGAACAAAGGGTGAGCCAGGAACTGGTAATGTTGCTGAAGCTGTTACCCATATTAAGATGGTAAATAATGAAATCCGAATGATTCGCTCAATATATCAAGATCAAGATTATCAAGAATTGATAAAATTCTCAAGAGAGCTAAAAGTTTCTTTTTCATTGGTTGAAGAAACTGCCCGACTAGGCAGGCTACCTGTAGTAAATTTTGCAGCAGGTGGAGTTTCTACTCCTGCAGATGCAGCATTTTTAATGAATCTAGGATGCGATGGTGTATTTGTGGGATCTGGTATTTTTAAGGCAGATGATGCATCTCAGCGAGCAAGGGCAGTAGTACTTGCTACCACGTACTTTGATAATCCAAAGGTTGTTGTTGAGGCGCAGAAAATGGTTGATGAGAAAAAATCTATTCTTGGGCTTGATACAAAGAATCTCGAATTAAAAATGCAGGAACGAGGTCCTTCTACTTGAAGGGTGAAGTCACAATCGGAGTAATTGGAGTTCAGGGAGATATTGAAGAGAATATAGCTGCCACCAAAGAAGCATTAAAACATATGCAATTAAAGGGTACTGTGGAACCTGTTCGCTATTCTGAAGAGATTGAAAAAGTGGATAGTCTAATCTTACCTGGCGGTGAAAGCACTGTGATTAGCACTCTAACTGCAATACAAGGAGGAACGCTCCAGACTATAAGAAGACTTGTGTCTAATGGCATGCCTATAATGGGAACTTGTGCTGGGATGATTATGCTTTCAAAACGTGCTTATGATAGAGTAGTAGGGGAAACTAAACAACAACTAATGGGTAATTTGGATATTGTTGTTGAACGAAATGCATTTGGAAGACAGAACGATTCGTTTGAGGCTGATCTTGAAATATCTACTCTTGGAAAGAATACATTCAAGGGCATCTTTATTAGATCTCCTATAGTAAGAGAAGTTGGAGATAGGGTAGATAAAATAGCTGAATTTAATAATAAAATTGTTGCAGTAAAACAACAGAATATTATCGGTACTGCTTTCCATCCGGAATTGTCTGGAGACGATAGACTCCACAGATATTTCATCAACATAGTAATAGATTTCAAGAAAAAGCAGCAATAATAAAAAGGTGCGGGGGGTGGGATTCGAACCCACGAACCCCTAAGGGACGGGATCACCCATTTGAGATCTTAAGTCCCGCGTCTCCAATTTTCTTATACGCCTATTTGGCCAGGCTCTACGACCCCCGCTTAGCCCTACAAGCCGACTTAACAGAGATACTGTAATTAAACCTTACAAGAGATGCACAGATACCTTAATGAACCCCTATATTCATGTTGAATGCTTGAAGACATTTGCCTTGGTAGCTCAGCCTGGTAGAGCGTTGCCTTGGTAAGGCAAAGGTCGCGGGTCCAAGTCCCGCTCAAGGCTCCCCTTCTCTCCTTAAAGGAGCAAGGATCTGTCTTATCTCCAGTTTTAACAATCCTACCAAACTCAGTAAGACCTAGGCCTTAGGGTGTTAGAAACTTCCCTCAGTTACGGAACCACTCTTTTATTCCAGGTAGTTCTATTGCAACAACTATACCTCTAATATTTAGTGTTCTGGAACAAATGAAGTCATGACTTCCAATGGTCAGAGCATGACATGACACAGGAAAGGACAACTGAAAAGCTTGTTTCTCCTCTGCACACAATATATGTAGAGAATCATACATAACAGAGAAAACTTATGCTGATCCATCTGATATATCTTTTATCTACTTCTATATGTATCTGATAATGCTAATTGAGGATTCTCAAATATATCAACTGCAAATCATGATCTTCTACCTATGTTAAAAACTAAAGTAATGTCAGGTTCGTTATCTACAAGCAAAATTATCGCCATGCTTACAAAATATGGCGATAGTGTTTTCTATTATTGACATTAATATCTCGAACTCCACTTATTTCAGACCATCATCGTCTTCTTAAAAATTAGTGTCCATATATACACAATAGTCGCTTCCTTAAATTAAAGGCATTGTAACTCATCAATAACGTCATTAATCAATAATACTTCATACGTCAACTGTTTATGCTTTCGTAGGATTCTATGCTTCAATGTTCTAATGTAAGTATTGGTATATTTTGCTATACAGCCTTTTCTTAAGTCTTTTAAGAATTGCAATTCTGCTTTACTTAACACTATAGTATTTACTAGAGTTTAATTTCTACTAATACATTACTATATACTGCAACGTTAATCTAATGTCAGTCGATACGGCTTTGTTCACTTAGCTCAAGTGTTCTATTTCTCTTATAACACCATTCAAAAGGAATAGAACACCTTCAGAATATATCTACTATGCATAACGGTTATACATTTCAGGTCTGTCATTAAGAAGACATCGATAAGATATCTACCAAAAATCAATTCTTCTGCTAAATCCGATATAAACTTGGATAATTATATAAACAAAACATGGAAAGCTGAGTGACAGATGGGTTTCCCGTCATCGTTCTAGTGATACATTTGAATAAATACTTGAAGATATGCCTAATATCCTCTGCCTTTTAGCCAAGAAAGCTTTGTTGATAAATCTAATTGTGGCAGTGCATAAATCAGAGCTAATGCAAAAGAATCGAATACTAAGACAATTTACAATAATGCCATAAGTTGGCCCTTGTTGTTAGTAATAAGATCTGCTAAATAAGTGTTCTATTATTAATTATAATTCTTAGTAGGTAATCTAAAGCCAAGAACCACCTGCTATACATAAGAACTGCATGTTCAAATGTTACAAAAATCTATCCACTAGAATATGATTTTTATATTGGTAAATGCAATATTTATATGAAATCGTTTTTATATGTAGAAGAATTATGATATAATTTACAAATAATCGTGTAGGTCTTGTGGAACCTATCTGAAGCCTGTGTATTTTGCGAGGTTTGTAGCGAACAAATTTCGGATATGTGGCAACTGTGAGAGAATGTATATAATGTAACGCATATACATCATTGTTGCAGAACAGGTTACAAAGGAAAGGAAGAAGTTATCAGCAGAGGACAGTTGTGCGAACGATATCAGTTACTGGCCTGGTAATTTGCTCCCTTTACCAACTTAAGAAGGTCTTCCCTTCAATTAAAATTATACTTATTCTCATTTTATCTATTCCCATTTTTATGGCCGTTATGGCAAGGAAATTCGAACTGCGTTATTTCTAAACCCTGGATTAATATGTGCTAAAGGAGGACACAATATTTTTATGCAAAATAATTTAGTAACATTACACAGGTAGAGTGGAATCGGCGTCTAATAGCAAAGGTATACTGGTACTTGACGATGATTTTGATATTGTATCGATCATTAAGATATCACTTCAAAAAAGACGTTTCAATGTCTTTGCATTTACAGATCCATTCTTAGCACTAGAACACTTTGAACTAAACTCAAAAGATTATGGATTGGTTCTCTCCGATGTACGAATGCCGGGAATGCCTGGATTTGAATTCATAAGAAGAGTAAGAGAAATGGAGCCTAACGTCAAAATCTTACTAATGTCAGCGTTCGAAATTAGTGATTCTGAATTTTCAAGAGCTCTACCACCTGCTATTAAAATCGATGGTTTTGTCCAAAAACCAGTTTCGCCCAAGGAACTGGTAAAGATAATCAAAGATACGCTTACTTAAAATCTAAAAAATGTATCTAGATGATTGTAACGATTAAAAGTTGCTTGCCATATGGATAATTCTGGGATAAAACCAATTTGACGAAAGTGTGTCAGCAGATACTATTTTAAAGGAACTAGATCAAACAAAATATGGAGAATATATAATCGTTATTCATCCGCGTATAACTACTCTGAGTAAAATATATTCCCAGTTACAAAAACCGACTTGTAAATAACAATGAGATAGTTTTGCTTCTTCCATATTATGAAACTCTAAATAATGTTAAAAAAATCTATCAGAAAGTAATGGTACTAGTCGTATTGGGATACAAAAGCATGAGAAACAAGGTTCTCTTGTAATAGTTGATGGCGTAAAAGCACATTTTAACTTCAAGTTAGATACAGATCATTTATCAGAAGACTAGTAAAGAATGCGGAGAATATGGGAAAGAATGGCGTCTATATATTTGTTGACATGGGTTCCTTTTATCATTTTTGCCAGACAGATACTTGTTTGTCTATATACATAACAAAATTGTTGTTGAAGCTATGGTCAACTTAACAGAGCCATCTATATCTCTTTCATTGTAATCTTTCTAAATGATACTGTAAACTGATATAATCTTGTAATGATCCATTGCCGATAGACTCACAAATTTGCTATTTAGTCAACAGTGGATTGGATTTCTACCAGGCATTACCAATCATCTACTTGAATTTCACGTCCATTATTGGCTGCAATCATTGGATCATTATTTGGATATGGGAAACGGCTGAATTGTCTGTTTTATATTTATCTTCCAATCCATTTAAGTATAAAATTACCACATATTTCCTTGGTGTAACATAAAAGCCTCATTCATCCTTCTGATTGAAAAGCATCTTCTTCTTTTAGTACAAATTTACCGTGTCCGGCCATCTGACAATCATTAAATTATTACTATCAAAGATAATTGTAAAATCTCAATTGCTAATCAAATTAAACCTTATTTAACTATTCAAAGATAGTGTATGCTGATCTGAAGCAGATGTTACAACAAAACACATAGTCCATATCAACTATTACGATACTATGTCTTAAAATCATTGTGATTATCAGAATAATTAATCATTTAGAAAATCATCACAAAAAAATAGGAGGTCACTTATGGAAGCAATGGTGCTAAGTCGGGAGGAAGCTGCGGAAATCTTGGAGGCTGTGGTAATTCTGGAAGTGGTCCTAAACCAGGCCGCTGGGGTTGTTGGATTTGTGAAGATGTATTTGGTCTAGGTTGCAGAGTTGCTGTTAGATCCATTACCTTTCCAGATCTATTTACTGTAAGCTTAATGTTGTCTCCTACCCTCTTATGCGACTCGATATAGTTGATTATATCATCAATCTGTCTTGTAGGATGTCCATCTATTGCTGTTATGATATCGCCAATGTGTGTGTTAGAACCACTCATGTCCTGAGTAGTCGCCTGCAGCCCTGCTTTGTCGGCAGGGCTTCCAGACTGAACTGATCCTACTACCGCACCTTTGTAATTTGCAGGTAACCCTGCACTCTTAGTTATAACAGGAGTTATTTTTCCACCAGATATTCCAAGCCATGGATGAATATAAGTTCCATTTTTTATAAGCAACGGTACTTCTTTAGTGATTGTATTTGAAGGAATTGCAAATCCTATTCCAGAGTAAGATCCGGTTCTAGAAAGTATAGCAGTATTCATTCCAACAACCTGTCCTTGCATATTCAGTAAAGGCCCACCTGAATTGCCAGGATTAATTGCAGCGTCTGTCTGAATTCCATTTGGTATGGAAAATCCAGTATCTGGATTTGGCAATAATCTTCCTTGTGCGCTGACAATACCTGTTGTTATAGTACCACTAAGTCCAAACGGATTACCAATAGCTACTACTGGTTCGGCAGTTCTTATATTAGAAGAGTTTGCAATTGGAAGTGGTATAACTTTCTCTTCTGAAAAATTATCTGTAATCTGCAGTATGGCTAGATCTGCAGAAGCATCTTTTCCTATAACTTTTGCAGAGTACGTGTTTCCGTCAGTAAATGTCACATCTGCGTTCGTTGCATTTGCTACAACATGATAGTTAGTAATTATATCTCCTTGTTTATCGTATACAAATCCCGAACCCAACGCTGTACTTTTTCCGCTTGCAGGGAT
Organism: Nitrososphaeraceae archaeon; assembly: GCA_036522495.1. Taxonomy (GTDB): domain Archaea; phylum Thermoproteota; class Nitrososphaeria; order Nitrososphaerales; family Nitrososphaeraceae; genus Nitrososphaera_A. Next base: position 12,171 of record DATDFS010000255.1, read on the forward strand.
ACCATTTATAATAATGACCTGATTAGGGTCAGACCTTGTACTTGTTATTTGAACTACAGAGTTTTCTACTCTCTTGAAGACATCAGGTAATGAAGTAGCAGAAGACACTGAGGGTGAAGATGAAGTAGAATAAGCAGAGTGGTTTGCTAGGTATGTTGATAATGGTTGAAGTTTTTGTTGTTGTGCCATGATGGAGTGCAGTGGGATAATCAAAACTGCTGCTGATGATGCGATTATAGTAGTTCCAATTACTCCCACTAATAATAAAATTGCTTTTCTAACATTATCTACCATAGGTTATTTCACTGAAAGGAAGGACATTGAATCTAATTAAACCATTGCCTAACGTTGTCATTTAACATGGTTGATGCCAAGCAGTATGACTGATCTTCCAATGGCAATCATAAAAGGCAGTAGGATATGATTAGTGGCAACAGACTGGTGGATGTGATCCATATCGTACTACAATGACGCATCTCTCCATGACTCTTCTACTACCATTTTCAAACAGCCACCATTGGATTATTAAAGAAATGGCCACAAGAAGACATAATTTTGTACTTGCTTCTTGTTTGAATTAGATGTATAAGGATTACTGTATATTTATACAACCTATTTATTGCAGCTATTCTAATTATCATAAGAGGTATTGTCACGTTATTTTTAGTGCTTCAATAAATATATTTCCTTGTCAAGAAGGTCCTTATTTTCTACCATAGCTTAGTCATAATGGCAGCTTAAGAATTCCATTTTAAAGCAGGAGGTCTCAGGTCTAAAATAGATATTAGTGTCTAGATGTGGTAGCAGTTGCAAATTGATAAATAGATAGGAATCTAGTTTACTGCTTCAATTAATTTGAAAGGAGAATTTAGCTGCATTTTGAGATATCAATCTATCGTTTTACAGGATTAACATACAATTATGTCAATATAGCGATCACCATAATATAATATGCACATATTCAGCAAATACTTATCCTCTATAACATTGTCCTTAGATTAGCGGAGCTAATATATAGTAGAAATTGCAATTTAGTATCAGTTTCCTTCATAATGGATAGTGAAAAGCAACGCCAGAGCATTGTTTTCTGATTCGTCCATGGTTAAACAAATGAGAATGGGAGAACAAAAGAGAAGAGAATGTTGCCCATACAAAATATATTTCTATTATCTTTATTGATGGCAATGCCTTTATTATCAATCACCACCGTCCAAAAAATTGCATTAGCACAAACGAACGATGGTAATTTCTTGAAATATGAAAGTCCCACTTATGGATTTAAAATACAATATCCATCAAATTGGGAAAAGTTAGAATTCGCTCTAGGAATTGAGGAGGAACATCGCAATATCGTTGTTAATTTTCTCTCACCAGCAGGAGGTGCGTCGAATGCATTTAGAGAATATCTTATAATAGAAGTCAGGAATTTAACATCTCAGGATACATCACTGGGTCAGTATATCGACACACAAATTAATTTAAGACAAGCTTTGCCAAATTTTAGTCTTAGTGAATCAACTCCAACAAGCCTTGCAGGAGGTTATCCAGCACACAAAATAATCTATACCTATAGTAATCCTATTGTAGGAATAACTAAAGCAATGGAGATTTTGACAATAAAGCATGATAAGCTATATTTTCTTTCATACAGTGGAGACGCAACAAAATACGGTATTTACTTGCCAATCGTACAAAAAATGATTGATTCATTCCAGATAACTAAATAATTGAAATGATAAAAAATATACCCCTTGGATTCATAGTGGAACAGCATTCCGTCTTTACACCAATCATTTCCAAATTACGACTCGTATAACGCCAGAGGTATCAAAACCTGCTTTTTTAGACTAAATTATGATATTTACTATCATTGAAAAATAAATAGAACTTTCTTGCGTATTTTATAAGGACTATTTTTCACCATATTCAACTGCAAAATATAACAGCTTTAGATACACGTGTAGCAACAGCATTAGCTGTTTTGCTAATTGCTAATATAATTTTTCAATTTACTTAAACTACAGCTCGTGTTATCATACATCAATTTTAATTTCTGGTTTTTATTGGTTTTGATCCATTTCTCTTGTCTACGGTTTATGCGAATGTCTTCCAAATCTATAGGTCTCTCAGATCATCGTTTGGGTGTCATTAATCTCTGATCCATAGATGAATTGTTTACAAATACTCATTCATCAGGTATCATATTCCAAGGAATGATGTGTGTTTTTCACTTTATCTCTTTTACAAACGTATTGTATATAGATAGAGCATCTTCTTCGTCTTTCGCACCAACTATTGTTGCAGCACCACTCGTCAAGAAACTAACAGACAATTTACCGGCATTATTACTTATCGCAGTTATTCCCAAATTACCTCTAGTTTTGACTTGATACCCTAACGCTTGTGCATTCTTTACTATTCCTATCAGACTAATTGGTGAAGATAGCTCTGATGGAGTAACAGTATAGGTTCTCTTACCGCTATCTCTCCCACAAAGCTCTTCAATTATCAACTGCTGCTGTGCAATTAGCTTCACTTCCTTTATTTCCTTCTTTGAACCACATGAAGGACATTCCTCCTGTCTAAAGACATGGATCTTGTCAAATGAAAGTTCGTTTAAGTCGATATAAAGCAATTTGTTCACAAGTGTTGGTTGCTGTCCTGTGATTATCTTAATTGTTTCTGATACTTGGACACCGCTCACTAGATATAATATTGACGGATGTACTCCTTCAGTGCTGCAAGTCGGCATATCATCCTCAGCCAATGCGGGGAATATACATCGTAAACATGCAGATTTATTAGGAAGGATAGTGCAAACTGAACCTAGCATTCCTAATGCTCCCGCATAAATAAAGGGGATGTCGAATTTAATGCATGCATCGTTTAATGCATATCTTGCATCAATGCTATCAAGCGCGTCAATAACAACATCAAACCCTTTGATAATACTTTCAGCTGTATATTTACTAACAGAAACTGGAACAGCTTCGATTTCAACTGTGGGATTTATCCCTTTCAAACGTTCTACTGCTACTTCAACCTTGACTTTACCAATGTCATTCTCCGTGTAAAGATGTTGTCTATGTAAATTTGAAATCTCTATTACATCTCTATCAACTATTTTTAGTTTGCCAATACCCATTGCGGTTAATTGCGTTACAATAGGATTTCCAATTCCGCCAACTCCAATCACGCAAATTTTAGAGTCGCGCAGTTTTTCCATTCCAGTAAATCCTATTTCTTCAAGCATTATCTGTCTTGAATAGCGTTGTAAATCTTCGTTTGTAAGTTTCGCTCCACCTGCCACTGCTGGTAATATATACACAGAATCACCATCCGAAAGCGATTTTGCCATACCATCAGTACTGAAGCGCATGTTCTTGCCATTGATATAAATATTAATTAGAGCACGCGGTTTGCCATTAAGATCGAATACTCTTCGCTTAAAATCCTCTCCCATAAAGTCAGAAATTTTCGTGAATGCGTCATGTAAGTTGCTAGCTTCTAACGGAACCTTCTTTTCTCCAGCACCTCTGTTCAAGACGGAGGGGATTATGAATTCAACTCTAGCCATTTTATCTGTTCCCACCATCATATATACGCATATGGTTATCTAATCATCGCTGAAACTAATTGAACATCTGGTTTTACAGCTTTAAGTTTAGGAAGTACATCTATAATTGCTTCGGTAGACTTGAGCCCGTTGCCAGTGATATAGCAAACTACCGTTTCATCATTATCGATCTCGCCATCTTCAATTAGCTTTCTGAGTACTGCTACTGAAACCCCTCCAGCTGGTTCCGTAAATATGCCTTCCGTTTTAGCGAGTCTCAATATTCCATCAATAATTTCTTCATCAGTAGCCTCTTCTGCAATTCCATTATATTGTCTTAATCTTTTCAATACGTATAATCCGTCTCCTGGATCCCCTATTGCAAGACTTTTCGCAATCGTTTCTGGTCTTTCGACTGGAATAACATCATTACTTTTTCTCTTGAAAGCAGAGACCACTGGAGCACATCCATGAGGCTGTGCAGCAGTAATCTTCAGATTTGCCACATTATTGATGAATCCTAATCTTTCTAATTCTTCGAAGCCTTTGCAAATTGCATTTAACATCGCACCGCTTCCAACCGGAATTATTAGATGGTCAGGAACCTGCCAATTCATCTGCTCAGCTACTTCGAAAGCAAGTGTCTTTGAGCCTTCGACATAGTATGGCCGCATATTTATGTTCACAATTCCAATACCTTTCGAGTCACCAATTACTGAAGCAACTCTATTGGCATCATCATATGTTCCATCCACTGTAACAAATTCAGCGCCATATGATAATGCTTGTGATATTTTAACGTGCTCAATATCAGAAGGGGCAAAAATATAGCATGGCAGTTCTGCTTTAGCAGCATGAGCTGCTGTTGCTGAAGCAAGGTTACCTGTAGATGCACAGCCTACCGCCTTTAATTTGATTTCTTTAGCTCGTGAGACAGCTACTCCTGCAGGTCTATCTTTGAACGAGAACGTGGGATTTACAGAATCATTTTTAATATAGAGGTTTTTCAGGCCGCCTATTTCTTTACCGAGTCTATTAGCATGTTGCAGAGGAGTAAAACCAGCATTCAGATTTACAATATTGCCTTTATCAGCAATCGGAAGTAGTTCGAAATAGCGCCAATAAGTTTTATCTTGTCTTGATACAAAGATATCCTTTCGTACATTAGAAGTATCATAAATAACATCAAGCGGACCAAAACACTCTTCGCATATGTATCTGAATTGAGGTTCGTATTTTTTGCCACATTCTCTGCACTTTAAAGATTGTATAATGCCCATGACTTTTGACTACCACCTATCTATCAATGTTATAGATAAGGCTCACTAAGCACAATTTTAATATTACTAAATTTTTTTCTACAAAAATATCTATACTACTTAACTGTATTCATTATAATAATTTCCAGAAGAATATTAATTAGTTTAAATTTTTAAAAAATAATCTTATTTTATTTCTTTTCTAATAGATTATGAAAACATGATCGATTACCGGTGTGACAGGCGGGAGCCTTTGAATCTACCACATATAACAAGGCGTCAGAATCACAGTCAACCAATATCTTGGTAATACGCTGGATGTTTCCAGACTCTTCCCCCTTCATCCATAATTTGCTACGGGAAGTACTCCAAAAACAAGCATTTCCTGTTTTTATAGTACAATCAAGTGCCTCTCTGTTAGCATATGCTAACATAAGGATATCTTTTGTATTTCGGTCTTGAACTATAACAGGTATCAAACCATTTCGTTTTACAAAATCAATTTCTTGTATAGACTTAGCATTCATATGCTTCATATCATCCTTAGTTGTAATAGGCTAAGGCAAAAATAAACTAACTGTTTATGTGAGAAAACAAATTCAAGTAGGATTAGTCCACAAATAAGCACCCTTTCTTACAGAATCCTCATGAAAAAGTAAGATATGGGATTCTGATTTAGATGAGTCGCTTACAAAGGTTAACAATATGATTAACCACATGTCTCAAGTTAAAGTATCCTCACTATCATATGCGTAGCTCAGTTGACTAAGTTAGATCAATTTCATACAATATCTAATGGAAATATTAACAAAATAAATATATTTATTTGGAATAAAAATTACCAATTGACACCGGTTGGCCTCTGATGTTCTTTGTGTTCTAGTTTCTTGTGCCGTTCCTTGTCCCGTTCTGTTGTAAGTATGATGCCACATATCTCAAACTTAATGTTTGGAGAGGAATAGCTGGTTTCTTATTTCTGTTGTCATTACCCACTACGTTTTATCAAAGTAGGTTTTCAAGAAGATGGCTACTGATAGTTACATAAGACCGAATTAGAATCAATATAAAATTCAACAGAATTTAAAAAGATTGAATAATTAGTTCTAAATTCTTCCAATTATGAAACTGCATATTGATTGTGATTCATAATTAATAAAATATCAGATAAATATGATAAATCCTATAAAATCTTAGTTATATGTCAATAATGCATAATTCATGATAGTAGCCAACGATAAACTGAAAATATAATGTTCTTAACGATATTACTATGTTAAGCAAACTACTCATCATAGTTAAATAACTACAACAATTTATTGTACTAAAGAAACGTGATGAACATCATCAAGGACCACCCTTGTGAAATTCTACATATTGGATTTGATGATACCGATTCAACATTAAGTAGATGCACTACCCAATTGGCATTTAAAATTACAGATTATTTGTTAAAGGAAGATGCAAAGTTTATTGATTATCCATTGTTAATTAGATTAAATCCAAATGTTCCATGGAAGACTCGCGGCAATGGTGCTGTATGCCTACGGATTAGTGTAAAAAGCCATGACAAAATAATTGAATGTATAAAACAAAGTATAGAAGAGGGTTCTAACATAGGTGCAGGTGCAAACCCAGGTATTGTCTTTTTTAAAGGAGATAAAGTGCCAGATATTATAAAAGAGTTCAGCCGAATTGCAATGTTTGACATCCTAAGCAGACAAAAAGCAGAAAAGGTTGCAAAAGAACATTTCCTAGAATATGCCGCCTTTGGAAATGGTCAAGGTTTAGTAGGGTCATTGGCTGCAATTGGTTGTTTATTACAGCGGGATCACACATTTGAAGCCATAGCGTACAGAAAACCAGAATATTGTGGCACCGCTAGAATAGTAGATGTGTCAAAGGTAATTGAATATAGTAAAAATACATTCCCACACACCTTCAATAACTACGATCAAAATCACAGACGTATATTAATTACACCTCATGGACCCGATCCTGTTTTCTGTGGTATAAGGGGCGAATGCCCTGAAGTGGTAGTTTCATCACTGGAAAGGTTAGGAATAGAGGAGAAATTAGATGGATATATGGTTTTTCGCTCCAACCAAGGGACTAATATGCATTTACAAAACGAATTAAAATTATCACATATCAAAGCTTATACAGCTGGCTATATCCGTTGTAAAATCAGTGCGAAGCCATGCATTATGCAAGGGGGCCATGCATTATTTGAGATAGAAGACCCTAATGGAACCATCTGCTCAGCTGCAATATATGAGCCAACTGGTTTAACAAGTATCGCTTCAAAGCTCGAAATGGGCGACTTTATTGAAATTGGATGTGGCGTTAGAAAAGCGACATTAAAACATCCAAAAATTTTGAATATAGAGTATCTTTCCATCTTGAAACTTGTTCAAATATACGATATGCTTAATCCCTTATGCAAATCGTGTGGAAAGCGAATGAAATCAGAAGGAAGAAATAAGGGATTCCAGTGTGACAGATGTAAATATAAAGACAGGACTAGAAAGAAGATTCGTATACTGCGGAATAGAAATATAAAGACAGGACTATATCTGCCAAGCCCAAAATCACACAGACATTTAACCAAACCTATTCACAGGTATGGCATGGAAAAGTTGTCTGTAGGTTTTTATCCAAAATCAAATCTATTTGCTAGATGGTTTTATTCTTCTAGATAGGATTATTATTGCAATATACATTTCCTAACCATATATAATCCGTCATCTCAATTACAATAAAAAGCAATAGCGGGGGGTTGATTTGAACATACGGCCACATGCCTTACATAATTGTGGAAACCGCTCTGCGGGTTATGAGCCCGCCGGGATTACCTAGCCTCTATAGGAGATCTGGCTTCCCCACCCCGCTGACAGCATTTCTACGCAAGGGGAATATATCTCTGTCTCCTTTGCGTAAAGTAAAAAGGCCTATCATCCCTAATTAAGATCTCAAAAATAAAAGACGAGGCTGACAGCATTCAACTAAATATTCTTATTTTAATTAATTACAATTATATCTGACAAAGCATAAGTAGTATAAGTTTTGCTTTATAATTGTTCAACATTGAATCAATCAAAAAACTGATAAATCGCGCAACAATAAAAAGATCTGCTTCTTTTATTGACACATCAGCCTTGTTTTGGGGTATTTTTTTGTTTTGGCATAATGTGATTCCAATATTTGCTCTCTAACATGCATAAATCATACTTGCTATCTCCAATTGATACAGTTGATTTTAATGCAATTTTAAATTTCTTGGTATTCTTCTAGCGGATACCTTTTACAATACATCTTATTTTTTCCATCCCAAAGGCATCTTAACGTTGCCGGTCAACTTTCCAGTTTGATCTAATTCCAAGTGTATCAGATTCACTAAAATCAAAGTCTAATTTTTCTGCTATATGATTCGTTGCAACAGTGTAACTATCACTAATTAGGAGACCAAAAAAATATACCTAATTTTTGTAGATCGTTATTTATCTGTCACGTCGTTTTGTAATGAATAACCAACAGATGTAATTGTACTTGGCCATCTCTAAGGTGAATGCATATCAGAGAAACGAGCCAATGGTTGATTTAATCAAAAAAAACAAAATGTTACGTTGTAACATATAGACTGCATTAAAGAATAAGTCTTGATCCGAAATCTGACCAATATATCAGTCAGTCATTGTAAGATATCATTTCTATTGTTTCATCAATAAAAGTTGCCTATCTATATTCTTTATTTTACTTGTTATTTTATTACGTTTCTGTCAAGTAGATCAACATTTATACTTCCTATTATTTTTCTACATTGACTATTTTACTTAATTCAATAGTAATCTAATAATACTCATTTTTATTGAAATGACCAAAATAAAATATAATGCGTTTGAGCTACCATATATTGGTTGGTTCAGTCAAATCAATTCATCTCCATAATCTTATCAAATGCACTCTTCCAGCCCTCAGGTCCTATGCCCTTTAACCTTATGACATTTTTGATTTCAAGTTCCGACCATGAACTGTCTGGCTTTTGCACCACCATTGGAACATCCATAAGCTTTAACATTGAAGCATCATTTGCACTATCACCCACACCAAAGAACTTTATTTGATTGCGATATTTCTTTCTAAATAAGTTTATGAGTATACTGACAGCCTTGCCCTTGTCCGTGCCCATTGTAACGTCAAAGAAGCGTCCTCCATGAATTACTTTTATTCCCATCTTCTCAATGCTTGTTGTAAACGTAGGGAGATCACTTTTTTTTATTTGTAAAATAGTCTCACCGTACTCTCGTTCTGACATTCTTTTTGCATAATCTATTGGCATTGTTGCTAATCTACTCAATTCTTCAATCGAAACATCAGCAACGCCTTTGAATTCAATCTTGAGTTTCTTCTTGATTTCACCTAGCTTTGTTCTTATTTCTCTTGTTGATTCGCCGAGTTCTATTATAATATACCCTTGTTCTTCTTTTATCCTGTTTTGTTCGATGTCAAACTGAAAGTCAAAGTAATTCTTGGGGATAATTATTGCGCCACCATTTTCCACAATAAATGGATCCATTAATCCTAGATCATCTCTTATTTTATTTTGTTCGGCGAAGGTTTTAGCAGAACAAAGAACTATAGGTACATTATTTTCTCTTAATGTATATATGAGCTTGTCACTTTCTCCATATTTTCCTGAAATCAAATCAATCAATGTACCGTCTATATCCGTAAATACTACTTTTTGTAACATGATCAACTTATCGTATATATGAATGTGGATCCTCAATAATATCAGTCAAGACAATGGGATCTTCCGCATACATCATTATTCCTGTTAATTCAGATTTAGAGACCTACTTAAAAGCATTGTTTACATCCTCCTTTGGATGCACGGTCAAGATGGTGCTACATTAAAGATTCAATATGAAGGCAGAATGCCAGATCTTAATGTTAGAGCAGATAGCATATCACATATTTGACCGTGATTACCAAGGTAATAAACAAAAGCTGAAAAAACAGTATATATAACAAAAGAAAAAAATAGCATATAGATATTGACTTTTCCTGTGTTTTTCAGATGATGACAACAATGGTAATGATGATGTTGTTTTGAAAATAAGCCTTTGACAGCATGTTATTCTTGATCTTCGTCCACTTCTATATTTGTCGAAGGGCTTGCTTTACAAGAATTTACCAACCATGAAACTACGAACTCTCCTTCAAATTCCATGCTTTGTAACACTACTACAGCATCTCTGACAGATGTAATATATGCAAGTAGGGGCTCGATTTTCTTTAACCGCAATTAAGCAACATAATTTATCACCTAAAACAATTTAGTTCAATGAGTAAGTCTTCACCTCACAATGGAGTATTCGTTCAAATTCTGTTTTAAAAGTTCCAAGATGCGGGGGGTGGGATTCGAACCCACGAACCCCTGAGGGATGAGGTAACCCAGTCAAGTATCATAACATCTGAGCATCGCGCCGGACAAACCTGTCTGATCTCACGCCTTTGACCAGGCTTGGCAACCCCCGCAATTGATTGCTATGACATGATACTACAATATATATCAATGATAAAATCATGACATACACATACTATAACAGAGTGCAAAAGAAGCCAAATTATTTTTATTTAGATAAACATGGATTTCATTAAATTATAGTAACTATGGCATAAATTTGTTATCGCTATTCAGACATGAATTGCCTAATTTCCAGTATTATAATCCACTGCGGCATCATGACTTACCGTTTCAACACTATTGCCAACGAGTGAGACAAACACATCATCTAACGTTATGGGTGAAATTGTAAATGAGAGGCTTCTTTTTATTGCAAATTCTGATAATTCTCTAATAGTTGATTCAAAAGTCAAAAGTCGTATAGTATCAGTGCCGGTGTCTACTATCGAACCATATGATTTGAGTATATCAGTATCGATTCCATCCTTTGCAATATCTACCCTTATATTCTGTGGTATGAACCTTCGTAGATCGCGCATTGTACCCTGTGCCATCAAATGTCCATTATCTATTATCACAATATTGTCTGAAAGCATCTCAGCTTCATCCATATAATGCGTCGTTAATAGTATAGACCCACCCTGCTTTTTCCAATCCTTAATTGCTGACCAGACCTGACGTCTCGAGACCGGATCCAAACCAATTGTGGGTTCATCAAGAAATAGTAGTTGAGCGTTGGTAGCCATTGCCATTGCCACTAGGACCTTCTGTTTCATGCCGCCCGAAAGATTCATTGCAGGCCTGTCCTTTGCTTCATAAAGTTCAAGCTTATGCAATATTTTTTCGGTCTTTTCTCTAGCTGCCTTTTTATCTTCTCCTCTAATTTGTAACCAATTATATACGTGATCCCAAGGTGTAAGTGCTCTTAACGGCCTGCCTTCTTGTGGAACTATAGAAACAATATTCCTTATTTTACTTGGCTCCTTTAAAATATCATACCCAAGGACATATACGGTTCCAGCGGAAGGCATTAACTGAGTAGCGCATATACGTATAAAGGTGGTCTTACCGACACCATTTCTACCAAGAATTGTAAATATTTGCTTAGTTTCTACATTTAATGACACATTATTTAATGCAGAATATGTTGAACCTTTGTAGGCTTTTGAAACTCTAATTGCCTCGATTGCATGCATGCCTGTAATTTATTATAATTAAGAATATATATTATGCATTAACGATGACGCCCTTTTGAATAGATATTAGATAGAAAGAAGTATATAAAATAATAACAAGGAGCCGTTAGATAGATAAAAAAGCATCGATCACTCCTTTGGAATATAGACTATGATAATGTATTTGCACAATTTTTTATTCTCTCAAATTAGACCATTCTGCATAGATCCTTAACATGCTACGCCACAATTATTAAAGTTATCACTAAAAAATTGGCTATAGCTATTAGAAATACAAAACATATTCTATTCATCTTAGAATAGATTATCATATCTCCAGTCACATAGTGGCATATCTATTAAAAACCTATTACAGACTGTATTCACCACTTTGAAATTCCATTTCAAACTGCTTAAGCAATGACTTTTGTCTGTCATTTAATTTGGTCGGAATTTTGACGTTGATTCTAGCAAGCAGGTCGCCCTTGCCATATCCACCATAGCGAGGCAGCCCTTTACCTTTAATTTTTAAAATAGCATTTGGTTGGGTGCCCTGTGGAATTTTTAGTTTTTCATGACCGTCAAGTGTAGGAACTTGAACTTCAGTTCCAAGTGCCAGGTCAGTAAATTTAAGATTAAGACCATAAAGCAAATGACCGTCTTCTAATCTTTCAAATAATGGATGGTGCCTAATATGAACTCTTATTAATAAGTCTCCAGACAATCCATTTTCTGATGGCTCGCCCTCACCACGCAATTGCAATGTCATTCCATCCTCTACACCTGCAGGAATTTCTAGATCTATTTTCTTACGCGTTCTGACTCTGCCTGAGCCATTACATATATTGCAAGGTTTGTCAATAATTTCGCCTTGACCTTGGCACGTCCGGCATGGCTCTAATGAGACAAAAGTGGAAAATCTATTTTGACTATATATACGTCTTGTTTGTCCTTGGCCATTACAAACACTACATTTCCTCGGCTTAGTTCCTCGAGCAGCTCCTGTTCCCCCACAATTATTACACTTCTCAAGTTTTGGTAGCTCTATTTCTTCCTTTCTTCCTTTAAGGACTTCTTCTAAAGAAAGTTCAATATCGTAAAGAATATCTTGTCCCTTTCTCCTGCCGCCACCAAAGCTAAAACCAAATGGATCATTACCACCCATACTACTGAAACCACCACCGCGGCCTCCAAATATCTGCTCGAAAATATCTCTAACGCCACTGAATCCCATGTCTCTAAAGATTTCATCGAAGTTTGCTTCTGAGCCTCTAAACACTTCTTCGGCTCCAACATGGCCATAAGTATCATATCTTTTTCTTTTTTCATCATCAGACAAAACAGCATATGCTTCTGAAATTTCTTTGAACTTTTCTTCTGCTCCAGGAGACTTATTTCTGTCAGGGTGATACTGTAATGCTAATTTTCTGTATGCATTCTTGATTTCTTCCTTGCTTGCACTCCTAGTGAGAGTAAGAACGTCATAATAGTCTCTCTTGTTGCTCATACTTTATCACTCATATGGCTCGTCGTTATAGTCAATGTTGTAAGTGGTGGAGCCAATATTATGGAGGTGGTGTAGTGTCTGACGTACTAGTGCCTTTGGCGTATTCTTCTGGAGTAGCTCCTGCACCAGCAGCATCTGCTGTTGCTCCTCCTCCAGGAGTACTAGTAGATGCAGAGGGGGCTCCTGCAGCTTTGTAAGCTTCTGCGCTAACCTCACCGAGAATATTTTTTAATTCTTGCATCTTTGCTTTAATATTATCTACATTGTTGCTAGCAATTGCATCCTTCAGTTCTTGACCAGATTTGTTGACTTTGTCCGCTTGTTCTGGTTTGATTTTATCCTTCAGATCCTGCTTTACTAGTTTTTCGGCCGCATAGACCAAATTATCAGCCTCATTTTTGACTTCGGCCTCCTCTTTCTTCCTTTTATCAGCGTCGGCGAATTTCTCTGATTCTTTCTTTAGTTTCTCGATCTCTTCTTTCGATAGCTTTGTGTTTGCAGTGATTGTGATCTTTGCTTCTTTTGATGTAGCCAGATCTTTGGCAGTAACATTTAAGATTCCATTCGCATCTATATCGAATGTAACCTCGATCTGTGGTATCCCTCTTGGGGCCGGAGGGATTCCAGATAGGTTAAACATTCCCAGTGAAACACAATCAGATGCCATGGGTCTTTCACCTTGCACTACATGAATTGTAACTGCAGTCTGGTAATCAGCTGCGGTTGTAAACACTTTGCTCTTTTTAGAAGGAATTGTAGTGTTACGCTCTATTAAAGGCTCCTTTAAACCGCCTAGAACCTCTACACCTAGAGTAAGTGGTGTAACATCCACTAAAAGTATATCTGTTGATACATCGCCGGAAATAATGGCTCCCTGAATAGCCGCTCCCATTGCAACAGCTTCCATTGGATCGACACCACGCTCTGGCTCCTTACCCATAACCGTTGCAACAAATTGCCTAACAATCGGCATTCTTGTTGGTCCACCGATTAATATGATTTTATCAACTTCAGATGGTGTTATTTTCGCATCCTGAATAGACTGCATCATGGGTGATCTACACCTTTCAATTATGGGTCGTAGTAGCTCTTCAAGTTTTGCTCTAGTTAAAGACAATATAAGGTTTTTTGGACCAGTAGTAGGATCATATGCCAGAAATGGCAGATTGATTTCAGTCGTAACAATATTTGATAATTCGATTTTCGCTTTCTCCGCTGCCTCTCTTATCCTCATCATTGCAGCTTTATCGTTCCTGACATCTAATCCAGATTGCTTCTTAAATTCCTGGAAAACATAATCAACCAAAGCGTTATCCATATCAGTTCCGCCAAGCTGAGTATCGCCAGAAGTACTTTTAACCTGGAAAACTCCTCCCCCCATCTCCATTATTGTAACATCCAGTGTTCCTCCTCCAAAATCAAAGACCATAATCTTAAGATCTTTCTGAACCTTGTCCAATCCATACGCCAATGAAGCGGCGGTCGGCTCGTTTATAATCCTCATTACTTGTAATCCTGCTATTTCACCAGCATCCTTTGTTGCCTGCCTTTGATTATCATTAAAGTAAGCAGGTACAGTAATTACTGCTTTATCCACAGTCTCCCCAAGGAAAGCCTCAGCATCTCTCTTTATTTTTTGTAAGATGAATGCAGATATCTGTTGTGGCGTATATTGTTTACCAAATACATTGAATTTAAAATCGGTCCCCATTTTGCGTTTTGCAGCAAGGACAGTACCCTCAGGATTGGTTATCATCTGTCGTCTTGCTGGCTCACCTACAATAAGCTGGCCTTCCTGAGTAAAAGCAACAACCGAAGGAAACGCCTTTCCTCCTACGGAGGTACCTTCGGCTGCCTGTATGATTGCAGGTTTACCGCCGATCATTGATGCAGCAGCAGAGTTACTTGTTCCAAGGTCAATTCCTATAATTTTACTCATAACTAATTTTCAGTCTCCTTTTCTAATTCATCTCTATCATTAACGGTATTTTTAACTATCTTTTTAGAAATTTCTACAAGGCTGGGTCTTAAAACTTTATTGTTTAGCATATAACCCTTTCGAATCTCACCTGTGACAGCATTCTCTGATACATTATCCTGATATGAGAAACTAATAGCATCATGAATGTTTGGATCAAAAGGCGTTCCAATCGTTTCAATTTCCATAACACCTTCTGATTTAAGGACAGAGTCAAGGTTCTTTAAAATCGCCTCTAAGCCCTCAATTACAACGGTTTCGGACTTGCTCTGCTTTGCAATTTCCAGGGCCCGTGAATAATCATCACGAATATTAAGGAACTTCATAAGGAGTTCAGCTCTGCTTGATTCAATTTTTGAGGCTATTTGCTTTTCCATTTGTTTACGATAATTATCAAAGTCAGCCATCATGTACTTTAATCTATTAAGATTATTGTCAGAAGATTCTCTGGCCTTATACAATTCTTCTTTAACTAAATCCAATTCATCTTTCACCTTTGCCAATTCCTCCTTCATAGTTATATCATTTTCGTGTTCTGATTTTTCAATTTCTTCAATCACGTCATCCTCTTTTTCCAAAACTGATCAGCCACTAAAAAGTCAGAGCAAGGCAAATAATTACATATCGTTTAGTGTAAAAGCATATAAAGCTCACTTATAAGATCATATGCAAAAAATTCGACGTTAGTGAAAATTTCCATGATCGTATAAATGTCACATTGTTTAGTTCCTAGTTATAGATCACAACGAACCTATACGAGGATTTAAATGAAGTGTATTGCCCAGATACGATAATGATGATCAATGATACAATCAATAAGACAAAAGAAAGATGGCAGAATTGCAAAAGCTCGCACCTGCAAAATCAGCGATGAATGGAATTAGAGGACAAATTATTAGACAATTATTGAACAGTTGGCAAAAGAATATGTTGGCAGGGTAGTATTTGCCAATGTCGATATTGATGAAAATCATCTCACTGCTACCTATTTGGTATTCAAAGTATTCTAACAACGTTGATTTTAAAAAATGGAAAAATAATAGATGTGCTTATTCGTGCATTACTAAAACTGCAAATTGAGAATAATTTAAAAGCAGCGATTAGCCTGCCCAACAGATAGTAACAAGTTTATATGATTGAAAAGAAGAGAAAAAAAGTCAAATGATATCCAACTGCGGGAATGATGCTACGCTAACTCCTAGTTCTGTTTGGATCTTTCTAATTTTTGTCGCGTATTCCCGCATTTTGGCATCATCGCTCTGAACCTTTGCAATTCTGTAACCTTTCCATGCTTTTCTTAACGCGCCCCAACTTTGACCGGTTGTGAAGCTGTTTTCGTCATGTTGTACCTGTGTTTCTTGGTGGAGTGACATTATTGCAGTCATATCTGTTTGGGATGGTTGTCAAGTTCGTACTTAGAGCCCACGGTCAACTTTAGCTTATTGTGGAGTAAAAAGACATGAATCAATAACTGTGAGGAACTTGAGGTATATATTAAAACTGAAGTTTGTAATGGTAATGAAACGAAATACTATATTATCATACGTTAAAGCAATAGTAATAACGTAGCATTAATCAATTGATGATATATTATTCAAAATATATGTTTAGAAGATGTTCCATGATAGGGAAAAAGATCTAGACACATCTTTCAGTTGGTTTGCAAACTTCCTGATTATTACATATCTGCCCGTTTGTTTTGCGCATTTATAGACATATAACATGCTCCCAGAAGTGACACGGCTAGAGGACTATGGTTCAACACATAGTTATAGGACATCATTAAATGACTACCGACGATCTCAATTGTCATTGTTTTATTTTTGGTTGACGTTATAAGATTTCAGTTAATATTTAGATCATAGGCTTATTAATCGTATGCACATCATTCTTATTAATCAATTGTCCAATTTTTTATTTAGAAATAAAATAATTTTCAAGCATAACTTCCTTTAATTGAGGATCTTGCAC
Organism: Nitrososphaeraceae archaeon; assembly: GCA_036522495.1. Classification (GTDB taxonomy): domain Archaea; phylum Thermoproteota; class Nitrososphaeria; order Nitrososphaerales; family Nitrososphaeraceae; genus Nitrososphaera_A. The sequence goes on from DATDFS010000255.1 coordinate 29,084, forward strand.
CGCATGCATCACATAACAAAAATCCAAGTTTTCTATTCCTTTCGGTTCTAGTATCTGGACTTCCGCATACAGGACAAATTACGTAGTCTTTGATATATCTATCTATTAGTGCTCCGAAAGATGAGGGTTCTTTACGTCCAAGAAATATCACTCGTTCACCAGCAATATAACCAGCAGAAGCAAGTTCCTTGTTAAGATAAAGCAGTAATTTCTCCGGCTCTCTTCTCAATGCTTTTGGAAATTCCATAAAGTTTCTAAATATTGTACGTTGGCCAATCCAGATAATTTGAGGCGTGGGAACTTCAAGTCTTGATACCGCCTTTCGCGATGTATTACCCAGCTTATCTTGTAAACGCTTTAGTAAAGACTCATAATCCGATTTTGTCTGACTACTCACAAACCCTATTTAACAAGTCGGTTTAATGTGTTTTATGGATATAAGGAGAAATGTTTAGTCGAATATGAATTTTAGAGTTGACGTCCTATCTATTCAACTATCCAAATTCACATATCATCATAAAAATAATAATGAAGAGATGGCGTATGGAGCTAATTCCTCAAGCTAAAACAATAAAGAAGAACAATGTAATTTTCACTACTCCCAATTCACGATTGTAGGAAAAATTCGAAATTTCCATATGCCTATTTCCATAGACAAGAGCAAGATTACAAAAAAACGAAATATCCATGTGTATTATAAGAATTTCGTTATTCGGCCTGTTAGATCAAAAGTACATAGAAACTACCATATGGGCTAAAAAAGGATATAAAAAATGCACCATAGAGGAGGGTTACACAGTATTTATCTCGCGACTCAGTTCCGTGACAACAAACACGCCTATTGTTTCAATTGCGATGATGTTAACTTATTCCTTAAATCTATGTTTACGGTATTACTCGCATCATTTCCGAAAATGTCAACCACCCTTATTGCGATGGTATATTTTCCAGCGCATAATTCTCTGCTAGTAGACCTTGGTATCGGGAGTATATTTCTGCCCGTTCGGCGCATTGCATGCCAGGTCGATTTGAATGTTTTTCCATCATAGTTCCAATCAACTGCCCAATAATCAATTAAGGAAAGTGGTTTATCTTGGAGTAGTTCTTGAATCCCTTTTTTATGTTCTTCATTTTCTATCGGAAAATCAAAAACAACATAACGGTCTATTCCTACAGTCACCTGATATTTTTCCAAACTCTTTTTAATTTCTGGTTTTAAAAGTTTCAGGTATGGTTTGTTGTAAAATTGTATTTTACCATCCAAACAATTTACATGATCGTTGTTTTCTGCCTCCTTCAGAAATTCATATATTTCACAAGGTATGACTTTACTAACTATTTTCGTGCACCATGCTCTTTTTGATTTTCGCTCTCTTTCCTGAAGAATCTGATCGTAGTTGTATTCATAATCCCAACCGAGAATGACTAACTGCTCATACCCTTTTCCATCCAATTTCTCCGCTATCGATTCAAGCACTTCAACTTTCTTTGCAGTTACGGGTCTGTCAGGGTAACTTACATAAACCAGTTCAGTCAATCCATCGATTTTCCTAGTACCTAAGTTAGAATAGTCTTTCCTAGGAGCGGCTCTATATAATTCAAGAATTATTTGTTGAATCTCATAAATACGTAATCCAGTCAAATGGATTAGCTGCCTCTGATAATTATGCATTTTCTCAACTAAAAACGGTTTAGAATCATTTTGAACAAGACGACTACGCATTACTTGTATCGCAACTTTTGAAAAATCACATCCTATCCATCGCCGTCCTTTTTTCTCAGCAGCTACTAGTGTTGTTCCCGAACCAGCGAAGAAATCTGCAACAATATCCCCCTCATTTGAAAAGTTGGCAATTATTCTGTCCAGCAGGTCTATATGTTTTTCAGTGGGATAATTAGAAGAGTAGTTGTATGCTTCAATATCAGTCCACAGATTATCGATGAGCTTATGTTCCCGTGGCTCTACCCAATATTCGGGATACTTTACTGTACCACGCATTCTGATAAACTCTAATGTCTTGCCGTTCGACATCCAATATTCTAAGAGGTGTTTATTTTTTATAAGCTCCAATTCCTCTCTTGTTAACTTTTGATATTCTTCAGCAGTAATATTATTTTTAAATTCATTTTCGAATTTGCGGTAGTTTTCAACTGCTCTAACCGCTCTTTCCTTTTTCCATTTCCACTGTCCTCGACTTGGAATTACACCAAACAGTTCATATCGCATTGTTGGCCTGTCAATATTACTCCAAAACCCCATCCACTTTGCCGCTACACCATCTGTGTTTGACAATGGATGTTTAAATTTGCTGAGTGAAGATTTAGTATACCATAATATGGTGTCAACACTAGAATGCATTCTATCAACTTTTTCGAATTGATACATAAGACCTTTCTTGCGTCCTCGCTTTACAACAATTTCGTTTCTAAAATTATTTATACCGAATATTTCATCCATCATCAGTTTAGTATAATGCCCCATATGATAATCGAGGTGTATAAAAATAGAGCCATTCTCTGCAAGCAAGCGCCTCATTAATTGCAACCTTGGATAAAGCATATTGAGGAAAGAGTCAATTCCTCCTTTCCAAACGTCTTTGTAAGCTAATCGTTCAACCACTGACGGTATTTTTGTAATCCCCATTCCACCGATTTCAAATTTTGCATAATAGTTTATCTCCGTCCAAAACGGTGGGTCGATATATATCAAGCCCACCTTCCCTTCATAGCCCGAAGCAAGAAGTGCTTGCATTGTAAGAAGATTATTTCCCCAAATCAGCCTGTTCATTCTGTTTCGCTCAATCCGCATATTCGATAGAACATTGAAAAGTGATTGAATTAGCCTTTGGTCTCTTGCTTGATTTGGAAGTACAACTTCAGCGGTCCGAAATTTTATATTCTTTGGATTAACTAGGTAACGTGGCTTTGTATTCCATAGTAATCTTGCTGAATTTTTCTTCTTAATAACGCCCAATTATTTTCTCACATACATACCCGTCTATCTTATTTCTTATATTATGTCTAAAAAACAAACATACATGCATTCTTACAGATCTTCAGAGTTGGAACTTATTAAAGTTAAAAAATTTTATCTATATTTGTTAATATCGATGATATGCTATTATGATTTTACAATTTATATACCTTAAATGCCTCTGGATAATACTGTATAGGACAAATCATACTATCTTTTAAGTTTCCTTTTCACATGTCTCTAAATGTAGAGTTTTTTTATATAATGAAAATGGTTTCCGTTATTATTAATATCGCATGAAAAAGTCTTTCTCTCATGTTATGAATTTGTGAATATGACGCTATGATTATCGATTCCACCTTGTCTTCATAATAAAATAGATTAGCATTATTGGGTCTGTTAACTTAATTCTACAATGACATCTTATCGTTGTAACCATATATAGTAGTCTCTCAGTTATATTTGTCGTTTCCAATACATGATAAAACGTTGTTTAGAAGAATTAGGTTCAGTTTATTTCTTAACGCCGCAAGTACAGTTTAGCAGAATCAAAATCAAGCAAGAGCCTTGACTTTAAGAGTTCATGACCAGTCGTTGTTAAGTATACATGCGACCGATTTTTATATCTGAAGTGTATTTCAAAGAATAATGCAAAATAAACAGGAATTAAAATCGATTTCTGTATTCGTGTCTTTAGAAAAGATAGAATCCAATCTCTCGGAGATTGGCTTTTCAATCAACGGCACTACCACAATTGTAGCAGACGGTAAATTTTGGAAAAAGATGCTCTATATTAGGGGTAACGAAAGAATTAGCATTTCAGAAGAAATTGGCGATGCTTATCCAAAAGATCCAATTATTACGATTTGTGCGTCTAAAAACACTATTTCAAAAGTTATTGATGGAGTGAAAAAAACTAATGCCGCTTTACGAATGTAATGAACACCAATTCGTTGAAAACATTCGAAGGTTAATTGAAACTTCAGAAAAATTTCTTGTTAATCGCAGAATCATAATGTACGATGATGCAAAATATGGTCCATCTACATTACCTGAGGAAGAATTTAGACGGTATGCAACGATATGTATCAGGAAATCATTGAAATCAACTGTTTTCTCCAAAATTCCATTCATTGATGAATTTCACGGAAGGATATATGAAAAATGTGAAAGCCTTCACGGATCATCTAACCTTTTGTTTCCAAGAATGTCCATTCCATATTATAAAGTAGAATATTCGATAAATGTATGGGGAGGCACATACTTTTTCACATTTGATGCGCTATTTGAACCAGAGATTGTAATTGAAAAACGAAGTGGAAAAAGACTGGGTAGAGGCACTTTGATTCATGTTTTAAAATACAATCCCCCGGAAGAACGAATTTTATCCATCAGTCTTCCGACAAATGTCATGGTTTTTGACGTGAAAAATATGATAAGAGTTATAGACTATTCATTAAGATTTTAATATGTTATTTGCTGAATACCCACTCTGACCAACAAAAGCAGCTACGGGTAAAATAAGTGCTTTTACAATTGTTGACTCGTAAAGTTAGACAGTCATTCTTATCCAATTTATGAATGGAATAAGTGTATTCTCAAATGGTAATGACTTGGAATCTTCCACATTAAATCCCAGCAACAACATCCTTCCTTGAAGCTTCTTTCTTAGTGATTCAGGAATCTGATTTTCCTTTAATGGTCCGAATAGTTCAAAAAAATAGCCTTGTTTATAGTATGCAATATGTTCTGTAAAGCAACTTGTTAGAATAGTTGGATCAGTGGCAATGCGTTTGTTTATTTCAGATAAATTAAACGAAGTGTCGTTCTGCACTTCGATAGAGACTTGTAAGGCTCTTCTAGTATAGTTTTCGCGCACAAAATCGTGCTTCATTTTATTAGGCATATTATGAAGCATCCGTATTTCTCGAGATAATTGCTCAATTGTTCTTCTTGTTAGATCAGTTGCAGCCAAAATCTCCATATCTCCATTTACGCCATTGTCTTTTCCAAAGAGATAGAAGGTTGCCATTATTTCATCTTCTTTTATAAATGGAAAACATACACTGCCAGCGATAAACCTTGTAATCCTATATGGAATATCCTCTGGCAAAAACATGCCCATGTAGGAATCAGCTACAATTACCATTGTTTGCTATTTGAAAGCAACCTTGATTTAGCCTTAGTAGACAAAGTTAGCGATCTCAAAAGTTTTTTTCTCCAAGACAAAGTATGATATTATGATCATAATTAGATGATAATATATCCATCTATCAAGGGTTTTGCCAGTCAATTCAGCGTTGTATTAAATTTCGGTACATGTTATGCATTGATAAATTTGCTTCTTTTCCCATTTCAGAATTCTCGCCGTTTTATACTATGAGAAAACACTTTCATGAAGCGTAACTAACTTCTTTTCATTAACGTAGACAAGGTCTCGTAACTCCAGAAAAAATAAAGTAAAAAGGTTTTGTTTATTAATGTGCGTGAGGTGGTGGTGCACTGCCCTTGGATAGAGATTCGTTGAATGTTCCAGAGGCTTTTTCGTGAAATTCCAAGTTAGACTGGTCTACTTTGACTGCCTGAGGTGGACATACCGAAACACAAGCCATACACCATATACAATCATGTTCCCTAATTGGATCAGCTTTGTCTGTATAGTCCTTCCTCTCTTCCTTAACGGTGCTACCAGTTCCAGCGCTTGTTGCATTAGCAATATCTTTCGCTGGCACATCTTGTTCTGTCCTATACCACTGAAATACTTGCACGGGACATGCTTCGATACAAGCACCGTCTGCTACACAGGAATCCCAGTCAACTGCTACCATAGTACCATGCGACCCTAGCGGAGAAATTTCTTCTCCTCTTGCCGCATAGGCGGACTTTACCTCCTCATTTTCTGCAGCCTCGGCTGGTCTTCCTGGACCCCAAACAAAGTGGTAGTGTTCACCATCAGAATGCATATGCTTACCTATTACTTGCTGATTTCTTGGAAAGTCTGGATCTATTGGCATATTTATCTGAGAATAATCAAGTTACATATTATTTAAACCATATGCGAGAGGAAAACAATAATGGGCTTCCCATTAGCTTTATTTCGTATTGACTACTGACATTTATGAAAGATCTGTCCATTTGCATTGCTTTTCATGTTTTATCATCTCACATACCCTTCTCGAATAATATATTTAGTTCATCGCCAAGTAATTTTGCTTTGACAAGTTTCATCCCTGTCGTAGCAGTGGGCAAAGGTATAATATTAACAAGATATCCAGCAGGATTTTTTACTTTTATTGTAAGCCGGTCGCCATAACGTTCTATATCAAAATCGTCCTTTTCAGTAAAAGGAACCTTAACTGTCATTCGCAATGTAGAATCTTCAGTTGTAAAAGCAAATGCTTTTCCACTATAGAATATCTTCGCGGGATCCTCATTTCCAAACATCAATTCACCATTCATCCGTAACATTTCCACCCCACACAGTTCACTACTATGAAGTTTGACCTCTTGTATCGGAAGAGGGTAGAAATTCGCCTTCGCTTCTTTCACTTTTGTTCTTTGTAAATCTGCCCAGCTTGCATAATATTGATCAGAACTACCCGATGGCATGATTTTATTAATTACAGCAAGATCAACGTTTATCCCATAAAGGGATGCCGAAATGAACGCTCTCTTAGCGTTCTCTATACTGAATGTATCAGGATTTGCAACCAGTCTTATACTAGTTATGTCGTGATTTCTTATAGTTTCTGACAGCAGCTCAAGCCTGTCTAATAGTTCTACTTCACTTTGTAGAACGCTTCTTGAGGGAGTTGGAACTTTTGATAACGGCTGAAACATTCTTGTAACCCCACTGAAAATTCCAGCCAATCCAGTAAGTTTTCTTCCGATACTTCCAACCAACTTTGGGAAGTATAAATATCTTAAAGCTTCTCCAGATGCTGGCATATCAAGAACTATGGAATCAAATATTTTAGTTCGCATTACTTCCTCAATTTTCAACAATGAGAATAATTGAGTCATTCCAGGTAACATAGCAATTTCATATGCAAGAGTTTCATCGATTCCCTTTGCAGAAAATATTGATGCAACATAAGAAAGGATTGTACTGTATTGCTTGTTCATTTCAGTTACAGGATCGGTCTGTAATGCGTATAAATTTGAAAGGATTTTTTTTGGCTCGTAGCCAATGTCTGGCATCATAAAAGCATCACTTAAAGTGTGAGCAGGATCAGCAGAAATTACCAGTGTCTTGTGATTATTATCAGCCAGTCGGATTGCAGTAGAACATGAACTTACAGTCTTACCGGTACCACCCTTGCCAGTGTAAATTATTAGTCTCAATATAAAGAAAGCACATCGATGAATAATAAGAGTTTATAACATAAAAGGGGATTTCAACACTCTTGTTATTTTGTCATCCTGCGGGTTCTTATTCTTACCAACTCCACTATTACAATACCGTACTTGAAATCTAGCTGCGTTGGCTCCCATATATCAAGCATCATTATTTAATGATAAATGGTTAGATTGCAATCATACATACTGCTAATAACCTGTATTGCATAAAACTAGAAGATCGTAGTTGACGAAGCATCATCCCAATAATCCTTCAATAACAGTAGTTGGTAATGTCATATCAGAATGCATTAATTTGAGAAATTTAACTCATATCTCAGACAGCTGCTAGCCTGCAATAAAAAAGTTAATACTCTAAAAATTGGATTGTATCTATTCTTCTACTCGAGATGATCCATTACTTATCATATTCTAGAAGTCATGAAACAGAGTTATGTTTTTTAATGCTTTCAACCATACGCTCAATGTCTTGGTTTGTTACCGATGGATGAACAGGTAATGATAGAACATGTTCACTAGCCCACTCTGTTTTATCAAGGTTGTTATTATTTTTATCCGATGATACTAGCCCATCATAATATGGAGTCTTGTGAACTGGAGGCTTGTAGTATATAGCGACACCAATTTTGTCGTTTATCATCTTCTCTTTGATTTTGTCTCTTATATTATTCTCTTCAAAGGCAATAGTATAGAGATACCAATTGAATTTTTTCTCCTGTGTTTCTTGTGGTACTTTAATTTTACTTTTATCAACTATAGGAAAGAGCATTTCTGTCAATAGTTCTGCATTTTGTCTCCTTAAATCTAGCATTTTTGGAAGTTTATTCATTTGAGCCTTAGCAACTGCAGCGCTCAGTTCTGGTAATCTGAAGTTAAGGCCAAAAACTCGCGTATCATAGCCTTCAACCATCCCATGGTTTCTAATCATCTTTAACTTATCTGCAAGATTATCATTATCTGTTGCAATTGCACCACCTTCACCACAGGTCAATACCTTGCTTGCATACAGGCTAAAGCAACCCATTATGCCCATGGTTCCAGTCTGTTTCTTCTTGTATACCGAACCAAGCGACTGGCACGCGTCTTCAATTAGGTCTAATGAATGTGTATTACAAAGTTCAATAATTTCATCCATATCTGAAGGATGACCATAAAGATGAACAGGTATGATAGCTTTGGACTTTTTTGTAATTTTTGCTTTTAACCTAGAGACATCAATAGTGAAATCGTCCTTATTAATATCCACAAAGATAGGTTTGGCACCAGCTGCGACTATAGAGTTTGCGGTAGCAACGAATGTAAATGATGGAAGTAAAACCTCATCCCCCTGCTTAACACCTGCAGAAAGTAATGCTGCATAGAGTGATGTAGTTCCGGAATTAACGGCTATCACATGTTTTACCTTCAGGTGATCTCTTAATAGAGATTCAAAATCTCTCACTCTCTTTCCCCCATCCTTGGCAGCTGAAGTCAGAGCATTTTCTTCTAAAACATGCATTACTTCATGTCTCTCTTCTTCACCAATCCAAGGCTTATTGATGGGAATCGAGGCTGTTATATTTGTTGAAGACATGTGTTATCAGCAAGCACCATTAAACAGCAATTATCATATTTTAACATCCTGTAATTATTCTTATAACGATAAATGATATTTATATACTTTGGACATTACGACTTTGTAAAAAACATGCATTTGTATTCCGTCAAAGCTTTCTAGAAGCATAAGACTATACATATTGAAGGAATCTAAGTATGTTAGACTGGCAAATACGATATATCGTGTTTTAAGAAATTCAAGAATACCAATAATATTTCTTCATCGAAAGAGCAACCACATATTTAGTGTATGGCAGCAGCATATAGTAGTCTTGCTTACTATACCACAGTATGAACGTAAGAGTTTTAGAATGTTTGTTGTTGAATAGTTGGTAGGAGCATATATCTTTCTTATAACATTTCTTCAATTATCCCATATTCCACATTATACTACCACTCTTCAAAAGTTTGCTGCAAGAATAAATGGTATATTATTGTTGTGGAAGATAATTTCCTCATTCATATTATTATTACTCACAAACATCGGAAAAATATTTACTGGAATAGATTCGACAGGATTCAAGGAAGATAACTAATGCTTCACAGTATTATTATACCAAACGAACAGGATTGAGAAGAAACTACGTAAAATTATCAGTTAGCGCAGATGTATTATTTCAATTAATATGCACTATCAAAATTAGACGTGCTCCAACAAGACATGATACAAAGGATTTTCCACCTCTAGTCATCAAAGCATCAGAAACTCTACCAATTTCTGTTACAGTAGCTGATAAAGGATATGACAGTGAAAATAACCACATACTCGTAAGAAAACACATGCATGCTTTGAGTATAATCCCTCCCAGATACCAAAGCGTTCCACTAAGGAGGACATATGGCAGATACAGGAACCAGATGAAGAAAAGAGGATATTCTAGGATACTTTACAATCAGCGTAATAAAGATGAGACCATAATTTCAGTCAGTTATAAAAAGACTGTTTGGAGAGCATATTAAATCAAGGTTAGTTAGAACACAGAACAGGGAGTTATCATTCAGATGTGTAGCCTACAATATGCATAGACTAACAAAACTTGTGATTATGGTGATGATTTCTACAGAGCCAGAAATCTCTATTAAATCTCTAGTACTCTCCAGATTGAAAGATTATCTTGGTCATACATTTGTCATCATTATATCGCTGTGTCCCATTAACAGAAATTACTATTCCTCCATAGAGACTACTCCTCCTAATAACCGCATTTGTGTTGATGCATATGTGGTACAACCATAGGCATTCTGAAATCCAATAGATGGCGGTAGTGGCGGGACTGATCGTTATTGTTTTGAACCACTACCTGTTAAGATATATGGCTATCTAGATATATATTGATATATATGGGCCAGTCTTCCTAGGCTAATTCAACTTGTTGGGTTGCTTCTTTAACGCGATTTCGGATTTTTCAGGTGCTTTAACAACCAAGTTATAACCTGCCCTCAAGCTTACGGAACTTGGCTAATTGTTCGTCTATTAAGCGCCCGTCTCCATGAGTCAGGTACCAGCTAGCAACCTTCAAGGTTTTCTCTGCTCCCTCCACGGTATAATACTTACGGACGAATGTTCTCAACTCTTCGTATTTGCGTATTCTGTCTTGAACCTTATCCGGTGGTTTGTCATTAGCGTTGCTTATAGGATTTGGTGTCGGATAATGAAAATGGAAGAGATGCGAGTTCTCATACATATTGGTGGTGTTGCTGTTGGCAGCCGGGTACGGCCTATTATTACTGGCAATGCCTTGTGAAACCGGCTTTGATTGCCGTTTAGAAGTATAATCATGAATAAACGGGTTATGGTTTTTGCTGGTTCTAGGATCACTCGGTAAGTACAGTCCAGATGCCCTTCCAACGATATAATCAAGCAATCTTACGATCTGCCCATTTCCAAAATGTAAGTTTTTATTATGTCGACTGGCACTATATTTTCTTGTGAAGTGCTCTGTACAGGTTGCACAAACCCATGTAATTCTTCCCATAACTATTTCTATGGATATTTCTTAAACCTTGCTTTAAAAAAGAATTAAAATATAGATGCATTTCATCTTCTTATTAAAAGACAGATTTAAGAAAGGAAAAAGTAATACAGTAATACATCTATTCAATCTAATGATATGCAATATTGTATCATGTATTTAGTATAGGTCCAGCGCCACGCTGTGCTGCACTCACTCATAACACGTAGATGTTACATTATTCTACTGTTAATATCTAGAAGATATCTAAACACAGGTTAATGCATACATGACATTCTTCCATCAATAGATAGCAATTGTTGACAATAGTATACCATATCGGATATTATATTGAAGTGCTTATAATAAAAACAAAAATAAGATATATACAGATATATATCAATATATGTAGCATTTATTTTTCAATGTCAAATTCAAGTTGTTCTTTGCTTCTTTAGCTTATGATATAACTCAAAAGTGATTAAAAAACAATCAAAAAATAAGTGAGTAGGCGTTGTCAGGACTTGCTTGCTTACCGGCTATTCCACCGGCTCCGCCAGAGCCGCCTTGCATAAAGGGGGTTGTTGATCCTATTCCAATTTGCGTTGCCGTCGCCGCTCCGCCGAGATTGGTGCCGCCGCCGGCTGCACCGCCTGCGCCAGAACCTGTAGCCGCTGCTGAAGTGGTTGTCAGGCTAGTTGATGCACTTGCATCGCCGCCGTTGGCGCCCTTGTCTGCATTGCCTGCGCTGCTTAAGGTTCCTGTTTTTCTAGCTCCACCATCACTACCATTAGCGACAGCTACTCCCATGCCTCCACTTCCACTTTCAACTATCGCTGAGATTGATGATGAGCCACCGGCTGCACCGCCGCCAGCTGCGGCTGCAGCTGCGCTTTTGCGGGTTGTTTTGGTTGATGGGCGCCCTTACTGCCAGTACCGCCGGGACCTGCACCCGCAGATACTGTTGCAGAGCCAACACCTACATATTCCATATTTTCTAACATATTTTATCGATTCTATTTGAAAGATATAAGACTGTGATAGAAAACATTGAACATGTGACAATTATCATCTGCTAATAATTAATATTTGATAAGTATAATTTACAAAATGGTAGGATTACCATCCAATCGTAAAACAGGATTTTAGTGTTAATGGAGATAAAAGTAAAATTAGCTTTCTATGCAGTTCAACTAGCTGTCATCTGACTTTCCTGTATGTCCACTTAAAATAATTTAAGAATAAAGCAAAAATCATAACTATGCTTCTACGTACTAGCAATTAACATATAATAGTAGGACCGGGACCTACTGAAATAAGAGCAGATGTGGCAGAGTGGTCTTCTCTTGTTAGAGGCACGAGAACACAATAATGCGTCGGCCTTGAGTCCAAGCGCCGAAAGCAAGCCGATTCGCCCTCGGGCGATCAGGAGTTCAAATCTCCTCATCTGCGCCATAATTATCATTATTACATTTAGGATATTCTTCTAGCGGACTCTGTATGCCGTCTACCCCTTACCTTTTGACTGTGTTCAGACTTAATTCTTCTATCCAGCCTGGATACTAACTCTTTACAGGCACTTAAATGGTCATAACCTACGGCCTTTGCATCAGTTACGCCTCTGTTGGCAATCATTCTAGCTCTGATGGAATATTTACGGGTTTTATATTTGTCGACATATACGATTACAAGCTGTACAATCTCTAGTTTTCCTTGAATTTTCTTCAAGAACCTAGATAACTGCTCTTCAATTTCTTGACAATCTTCCTCATTATCAAGGTGTGCAATATAAACCTGTGAAAATATTAATGTCGAACGCATACGAAATTAAAGTGAATCACAAAATACAAAGCAGAATATCTAGTTTTCATACATACATATTTCAAATACCAACACGCATATGATATCATTAATCGTTGTTTTCTTGTCAGCCGTAACTATTGAAGGGATCTGAGCAAACAAGGTTTTAATCCTAACGTCAAGCTGAAATAATGGTGGATTATTTTGATATCAAAAAAAAAATTTTATGAAATGGCTCGACACGAGCGTCTACACTACCTAAAAAAAATAACCGCACTGCCCAAGAGAGATATTGCTATAATACAAGATCCGTTATCGGCATTCAACTTTGATGATGCCAATAGAATGATAGAGAATGCAATAGGGATGCTGATGCTTCCTCTTGGAATAGCAACAGACTTCATGGTCAATAGTAGAGAGTACCTTGTTCCAATGGCCATAGAAGAACCGTCGGTGATTGCTGCGGCAAGCAAAGCAGCCAAAATTGCAAAAAGAAGTGGAGGTTTTACAGCAGAGGCAGATAAATCACTGATGATAGGTCAAGTGCAATTACTCCCATTACATACTCCTAAGGAGATAGCAAAACAGAAGATTTTGAGTAATAAAAATGAGTTACTTCATATAGCAAATTCTAAAAGCAGGTATACTATAGCAAAGGATTTGGAGGTCAGGGAATTACAGGACAAAAGTCAAAACAACATGGGAGAAATGTTGATTGTGGAATTAATCATTGACACTCAAGATTCAATGGGTGCCAATGTAATAAATACAATGTGCGAAACAATTGCTCCAAAAGTGGAAGAGTTAACAGGAGGCAGCGTCATCCTAAGGATACTTTCAAATTATGCAACCAGACGACTTGTGAGATGCAAAGCAATTTTTGCTAAAAATGAGTTGGGAGGAGAACATATTGTGGAACGAATTTTATATGCATATGCCTTTGCATATTCTGACATCCATCGCGCTGTAACTCATAACAAAGGTATAATGAACGGTATCGACGCAGCTGCGTTGGCTACAGGACAAGACTTCCGTGCGATCGAAGCAGGAGCACATGCATATGCTGCCAGAGATGGAACATATAGATCATTGACAAAGTGGTATAAAACTAAAGAAGGCGATCTAGCAGGAGAAATAGAATTGCCAGTTGCTGTTGGAATTGTGGGTGGAGTAGTGTCAGTTCATCCCATGGCTAAAATTGCATTAAAAATTCTAGGTGTTAAAACCTCCCAGGAACTGGCGATGATATTAGCTGCGGCTGGGCTTGCTCAAAATTTGGCTGCAATCAGGGCATTAGCTTCAGAAGGCATACAGAAAGGTCATATGAAACTTCATGCAAGAAATATTGCGGTCATGGCTGGAGCTAAAGGTGATCTAATTGATAGTGTTGCTAGGAGAATTAGTGATGAAAATAATATAAATATAGATCGGGCAAAGGATATTCTGTCATTGCTAAAGAAGCCAGAACGAGAAGCAAAAATTACATAATAAGAATGCTATGTTATTCTTGTCATAGTAAAAAATTTATTTTAAAATGAATTTTCATTGCGCATTCATTTGGATCCTAGCCGCAACCTGGAGATCTGCAATCATCAAGCGAAAATACAACACAATAAGACTATAAAAACAGGTTCCTAGAATGATACAAACCTGTAGTAAACATACATGAAAGAGTGAAAAATTACATTTTCAATTAAAAAATACCATAATATATAGATTCTTTTTCAAATAATCATATAAATAGCACGTTAATTCTAGGATAATACTGTGTTAACAGATAATATTATTTTGAATTCACTATCCTTCAATGCGGCTTTGCAACGCTTGCAACTTTTAATAGAATAATACTCAAAATTAGCCTAATAACTGAACTTATTGTTCTACACAAAGCAGTCAGAGACGTTTCCTATAAATATATATCCCTATAATAGGTTTGCTCAATTCTATCATGCCTACGGTAAAATTTGCAGTCCCAAAAGGTAGCATTGAAGAAGCCACATTCAAAATTCTCGAACAGGCGTGGCAAAGCATTAGTGGCAAGGGACGTACATATAGGATAAGACTCAGCGATCCTGAAATAGAGGTCAAAATCCTAAGACCCCAAGAAATTCCAACTTACGTACAGGAAGGATTCTATGATGTTGGAATCACAGGCAAGGACTGGATCATAGAGGCTAATGCTGATGTCAAAATATTGCTAGACTTAGAATATGGAAGAGTAAAACAAATAATAGCGATTCCAGAAAGTTTTGAAGCCAAAGATCTGACAGAACTGATTGTGGACTTTGCAAAGAAAAACAAACCTCTTAGGTTATCTTCAGAATATCTCACCAGTACAGCTTCTCATATCAAATCAAATTACGCTTACAAGAAGCACTTTGGAGATACTAACCCCCTGATCATTACGCCGTGGTTAAGGGTTGGAGAAAACAAGAATGTGCAGATATTCCTTTCCTTTGGAGCTACTGAGGCAAAGCCGCCAGAAGACGTCGATGCAATTTTTGACATTACTGAGACTGGTACCACTTTAGCACAAAACAACCTGAAAATAATTGATACAGTGATGGAATCTACTGCCGTTTTTGTCGCAAACAAAAACGCTCTCAAAAATCCAAAAAAGAAAGAGAAGATTGCGGATATGATTGCATTATTAAAGGGGGTGGTCGAAGGACGAAAAAAGCTTCATATTTTTGTCAATGTAGAGGAAAGAAATCTTGATAACTTGCTGAAAAACATGCCCGCATTGAAAAGACCTACGATTAGCCCATTAAGTGAGAAAGGATGGTACGGAGTCAATACAATCATTGACAAAAATGAATTTATTAAAATAGTTCCAATGATGAGGAAGATGGCACAGGGTTTGGTTGTAATGGAGACAAGGCAGATTTTACCGCTAGATGAGTTAAATATAGATGAGAATTCTTGATGAAGACAATAGTTATTCTTGACGCAAAATCCGATGCTGCGAAATTACGCAATTCTATTGGCGCTATTTCTGACGACCTTATTCAAAAAACGAAATTGATAATGGATGAGGTAGCAAAATATGGCGATTCTGCACTTATTGATTATACGGAAAAATTTGATGGTGTACGATTAGATTCATTAAAGGTTACAAGCGAAGAGATCACGGAAGCATACAGTAACGTTACCAAAGAGCAGATTCACTCTATCAAGATAATGAAGGATCGATTAATCAGAGGCGAAAAGGTTCTTCTGAAACGCCTTCACGGAATTGTAATTTCAACACATGGAGTAAGAGTACAACGTATTGTTCAACCAGTTTCTAGTGTTGGATGCTATATCCCTGGTGGAATAGCAAGATACCCCAGTAGCATGGTCATGTGTGCAATCCCTGCAAAAGTTGCTGGAGTAAAGAGAATAGTAGCAATATCGCCTCCACTGAGAAATGGAAAAATCGACGCACTAACTCTTGTTTCAGCAGATATTTGTGGTGTCGATGAATTTTATAAGGTAGGCGGTGCTCATGGAATTATGGCATTGGCTTTTGGAACCCCATCTATTAGCAAAGTTAGCAAGGTTGTAGGTCCAGGAGGAATATTTGTTACCAATGCCAAAATTCTTGCTTCTAGCAGGGTTTCGATAGATATGATCGCAGGTCCTACTGAATTACTAGTATATGCAGATTCCACGGCTGATCCAAAACTAATTGCTTTTGATTTAATTTCACAAGCTGAACATAGTTACGATACATTATGTGGTCTAGTAACAACAAGTAAGGAATTAGCAGCAGAGGTGGCAAATAAGATTCAATATATTCTTGGGAAGAGCATCATCAAACGTGCTGATATAGTCAAGAGAAGTTTAGAGGAAAATGGATTCATAGCAATATGTAGAAACGATCACAGTGCAATAGAATTTGTAAACGAAGTAGCCCCAGAACACTTAGAAATAATTGCACAGAATGCAAGAACCATCTCAAGGAAGATAATCTCGGCTGGCCTAATTCTGATTGGAAAATATACGCCATCTTCAGCCAGTGATTATTGTTTCGGTTCTAACCATGTTCTACCAACATCAGGATTTAGCAAATCAAGGGCATCACTTTCAGTCCTTGACTTTGTAAAGATTGTAAACACGGTACAAGCGACCAAACTAGGTTTGGAGAAAGTGGAACCTGTTGTTAAACAAATTGCAACGGCTGAAGGATTGATGAATCATTATGAAGCCGTAAGGGAAAGATTCAAAAAATGAAAAATTGGCTGTCTGAGAAATTAGATAAAATTTCTAAATTTGACAGTTATAATAGACCTGAAAAAAATAAGGGATCACTCAAGTTAGATGCGAATGAAAACTTTGCACTGAAGAAAAAATTCATTTTAGAAATTGCATTACGGGCAGCAAAAGGTACAGATCTGAGGGAATATCCATTAGATCAATTCAAAGAGATTTACAGGCAGCTTGCAAAATATACAGGTATCAGTAAAAAATATCTTGCAGTGGGAAACGGTTCAGATCAAATAATTGAATTAATTCTTTCAATTGTTGGTAAAGGACATCGAGTCACTCTTTTCACTCCAACATTTTCTTATTTTATAAACCGTTGCAGATTGCATGAATTGACAGTGGATAGAGTCCCTCTAAGCAGAGAAAATAATACTCTGCATAAAATGGAATTTCTACAAAGTGCCAAACAATCTGACATTGTATACATTTGTTCTCCAAACAACCCAACAGGCAATCAATTTGACAAACAGTCAATATTAGAAATTGTAGATTCACTCAAAGACAAGCTAATTTTACTTGATGAGGCTTATGTCGAATTTGCAGATTATTCCTTAACACCGATTGCTACCAAATATGATAATGTCATTGTCTTGCGTACTCTTTCCAAAGCATTTGGATTAGCTGGAGCGAGAGTAGGCTACTTTGTAGCAAATGAGAGATTTGCGCAAATATTTAGATCTAGTATTCAATCTCCCTACCCTCTCAACAGTCTATCATTAACAATAGCAGGCATAGTATTATCCCAATACAATTATGTCAACAAGACAATCAAAATGATTAAGGAGGAAAGAACAAGAGTATTTGACAAGCTCGCTAGAATCAAAGGAATCAAGGCTTTTGAGTCTGATGCCAACTTCATTTTCTTTGAATCTTTTAATAAATATGAAGCAATTTTAAAATCATTGAAAAAAGAAAGGTTAGTTGTTAAAGCATTTGGCAATATTGAGGGTCGCAAAGGCTGCATTAGAGTCACGATTGGTACTAAAAATACGAACGACAAATTTCTTGAATCAATAGAAAAGGCAGTTCATAAACAAAATGCATAAATCAATAGGTAAGAGAGTTTCCACAGATCCAAAATTCAAGTCAACCGGTGCTGATTGTGCTCTTTTTGATATTGATGGCGTCATTGTGGATATAAGGAAGTCATACGATTTTGCTATCAAGAAAACTGTAAATTTTATCATCAAACAGATTACAAAAGCATCTAGTCTTAATGGTTTAGTTACTCAAGAAATGATTCTAAAATTTAGGCGTACAGGAGGTTTTAATAACGATGTCGATACAAGTTACGCTATAATCCTTACAGCATTGACTAATTGTCATGAGAACGTTAATCAGGTGAGAAAATCTATTTATAATGTGGCTAATAATGCCGACGAGAATGGTATTATTTCAGTGGAAAGGTTCCTGTCTCTATCATCACCGTCGTATCGAAATGTTCATAAACTTAAAGAACTTTTGGCTTATCCTGGTCCCGTTGGGCAGAGTATTGTGGCAACCTTTTTCGATGAAGTATTCTATGGACCAGAATTATTCAAAAAAAAGCATAGACTTGAACCAAAATATTATTTTGGAAAACCACTAATTGAAAATGACAAGCTTGTAGCCACAAGAACTGCGATAAATACTCTCTCAAGGATATTCAATGGCAATATTGCCATAGTTTCAGGTAGGAGTAAATTGGCGGCAGAATACTCTTTGCAGCCCATATTCGATATTTTCAATCAAAGTGCATCCATATTTCTTGAAGATAAAAGTCGAAAATATTCCAAGCCTAACCCTTATGCAATAAAAAAAGCTATGACTACTATGAAGGCCAGAACTGCTATTTATGCTGGAGATTCATCAGAAGATCTACTAATGTCCAGAAGGGCAGAAGATGAAACTGGAGTTAAAATCACATTTTTTGGCATCTATGGATGCAGTGCTAGACCTGTTGATAGCATTAGGCAATTCAAAGAGAATGGTGCAGATGCAATAATTGAAAACATCAATCAATTACCAAACATATTAAATAAAGGATCAACAAAATTGTGATTGTCTTGGCTGCCTATCGCGCTCTCCGAAGAACTGCAAAGATAGAAAGAATCACCAAAGAAACTTCAGTTACAGTGGAGGTAAATATTGAGGGTTCTGGTAAGACAACTGTCAAGACAAACATTCCATTTATAGATCATCTTATCACGGCTATTGGTAAGCATAGCATGATGGATATTATCCTGACTGGCAAATCCAACGACGGTATTACACATCACCTTATAGAAGATATATCAATCGTGCTTTCACAAACTATAGACAAAGCACTGTACGACAGATCCCGGATTACTCGATTTGGATATGCGATAGTTCCAATGGATGAATCCCTAGCATATGTATCAATAGATCTTGTGAAACGTCAATTCTGCAACATACAATTAAAATTAACCAGAGATGTTATTGAAGGAATTCCAAGGGAAGACCTTGAGCACTTTGTAAGCTCAATTGCACAACATTTGAATGCTTGTACGCACATGATTATTGAATATGGAGATAACGATCATCATAAAATTGAGTCCGCAATGAAGGCGTTTGCAATATCCCTTAGGATGGCCGCTAGCATAGACAAAAAAAGGAAAGAAGTACCCAGCACAAAAGGAGCAATGTGATGACCAAGATAGCAATATTCGACTATGGAGCAGGAAACCTTTTCAGTTTAAAGGCAGCCTTGGAAAGGAACGGTGCCGGCAGTGTCTTTATTGTCCACGATATGAAGGGTCTGGACAAATTTGATGGATTAATTCTTCCAGGCGTAGGCAATTTTGATCCTGCAATAAAATCTATCGAACCCAATAAGGAATTATTGATAGAATCCATTGATGGTTGTATGCCAACGCTAGGCATCTGTCTAGGCATGGAGATGTTATTTGATAATAGTGAAGAGGGAACATTAGAGGGCCTCAAAGTTCTTAAGGGGGACGTAGTGATGCTACCCAAGAAAAAAGTCAAGATTCCACATATTGGCTGGAACAACCTTGAAATATCCAGGAAAGAAACTAGATTGTTGGAAGGCATTGGAAATAGCTCCTGGGTATACTTTGTACATTCCTATTATGTAGCTCCAAAAATTAAAAGCATAGTGGTTGCAACTGCAGAATATGATATTGATATTCCAGCAGTAATTGAGAAAGATAACATCTTCGGCACTCAATTCCATCCTGAAAAATCAGGTAATACGGGTGCAACTATAATCCAAAATTTTCTGAGAGTATGTGCCAAGAAGAAATGAGAATAATACCAGCGATAGACATTATGGATGGAGATGTTGTAAGACTTCTCAAAGGCAATCCTGACAACAAGGTGACTTACAGTAATAATCCTATTGAAACGGCAAAAAAGTGGGAAGTAGCGGGGGCTGATATGTTGCATGTTGTTGACCTTGACGCAGCACTGTCTACTGATAAGAACAACATTGAAATTATATCAAATCTAATTAAAGCAGTGAATATTCCTGTCGAAGTAGCAGGTGGCATTAGATCAATTAATGCAATACATGGGATGCTTAGTAAGAATGCGTCTAGAGTCGTACTCGGCACCATGGCTTACAAGGAACCGGAATCAATAAGACAGATTACTAAGAAAATAGGAGAGAAAATTGTAATCGCAATTGATCAGAATGAAGGCAACGTTATGATAAATGGATGGAGAGAGATCGCTGGTCCAAGAATCGATGAAATAATAGAGCTATTTTTGTCAATGGGCATTAGAGAATTTTTGTTAACAAGTGTGGATAGAGATGGAACATTAACTGGACCTGACATCTTATCGTTGTCTTATGCCAGTAGTAGCTTCCCTAGTGCAAGAATAATAGCTAGTGGTGGAATTTCCAGCATAGGAGATGTAATCAGGATTAGGAGTGTTGGATGCTCATCTGTCATTCTTGGAAAGTCACTATATGATGGCAAAGTTAGTATAGAGAATGTAAAGGCGATAGCATAAAATGCCATTAGCAAAGAGGATTATTCCATGTTTAGACGTCGACAATGGCCGTGTAGTTAAGGGCGTACACTTTACAAAGGTAAAAGATGCAGGGGATCCTGTAGAATTTGCTGAGAAATATAGTCAACAGGGTGCCGATGAACTCATTTTTCTTGATATTACTGCATCTCAACAAGGAAGAGAAACCATGAAGAATGTTGTTCGAAATGTGGCAAGCGTTATCGATATTCCATTTACCGTAGGCGGTGGAATCAAAAGGCTGGAAGATGCAAGGGATATTCTGCTTAGTGGTGCAGATAAAGTATCTATAAATACAGCGGCTGTAAAAGACCCACAATTAATTATTAAATTAACATCGATTTTTGGCAGGCAATGTATTGTAATTGCAATAGACGCAAAAAGAAATTACTGCATTGGTGGGAAAAATTTTTTTAAAAGTGATGATGGAAAAAAGAAGTATTGGTTTGAAGTCCGAATTTACGGCGGTAAGGAAGGAACAGGAATTGACGCCATAGAATGGGCTAAAAGAGTAGAGTCTCTTGGAGCAGGAGAGATTCTTCTTACTAGCATTGACGCTGATGGAACTGAAAACGGATATGATATTAAATTGAATAAAACTATTTGTCTAACTTCTCGCATCCCCATTATTGCATCTGGAGGCTGTGGGCACCCAGAACACATGTTAGATGTTTTTAAAAATACAGAAGTAGATGCTGCATTAGCAGCATCCATTTTCCATTATGAGAAGTCGAGTGTTGACAAAGTCAAAGAATATCTGAATAAAAATGGCATAAAGATCAGAATGTAAATTCTACCAATTTATGGCACTAAGAACCATTTGTAGGCATATTCTATAACCATTAGATGCGAGATGTGTAAAGATGTTTTCTTGCAATCAAGGATACTCTCGAAATATTAAGGATCCACGGTGCGATATCAGAAAGTTACTATCAATACACATTGTAACCTCATCGGCTTTATTGTACAACAAATTGTAATAATTTAACTAGACTGCTACATAATTGTTTTCTTAAATCCCATTTAAGTATCCGTCTTTTTGTAGTTTATCTGCATGAGCGGCAATATATCGCCATATAATATCAGCTTTGTCAGATTGAAAGTCCCATGGAGCAACCAATACTAAATCATTGTCTCTTATCCACATTCTTCGTTTAATCTTTCCACGAATACGACAAGTCCTTACCTTTCCGTCTGTACACTTTACGATGATATTATCTCCTCCCACAAGTTTGACTACACGACCAAGTAGTTCACCCGTTTGTGGCATGACTAATTCTTTTAATGCCGATTCGCTTAGTACTTTTCTCTTGCCTAAATTTAAAACCTAATATTAGGTTAACATACAAAGATAAAAATGTAAGGGTTCTATTATTCGTATAACAATATTCTAATTCCAATTTTTAACTACAGCGATTACAAAAGAAGTTTTCCAAATCTATTAGCTCCTGCCTACATAAAATTATTATTTGCTAATTTAAATACAAACATGTAAAATAAGCAAAACGCCGCTCACACTATTGGGAAACGGAAGTACCAAAAACAAATCGTAAAGATTTATCAGATTTAATTTAGATGGCACTTTTTAATAGTTAACTTTAAATTCTTGAAATTCGCCTGTGTGTTTTTGATATTTTATTTCAACGTCATCAACAATAGCCTTTGCGGGGCCGGCATGACACCATTCAATGACCTCACCAACATCAATTTCATTTCCCTCTAAAATTACTTCGACCCGTCCGTCTTTTAGGTTGCGTACCGAACCTGTAACCTTATGTCTAGAAGCCACGATCCGCGTATTCTGTCTAAAATATACACCTTGCACTTTGCCCCTGATGAATAGATGCGCTCTGATCTTCCTGTTATTTTTGTAAGGGGATGCCGACGCAGAGGAAGACATACATCAAATCGCCTCCTAACGCAGACCTAACTCTAATTGGAAATATAAAAAGTCGCTAGGCGATGTCTCCACCTTCTTCTATAAAAAGTTGTTCATATGATGTTCCCTTTCTAACAAGTTTAAAATCCCCATTACTGTTCTTCATCACAACAGGTGGTTTCGTTTGACAGTGAAAAGGCATATTAAATACAACAGAATATGCCCCTACATTATAGAAGGTCACATATCTTCCTACATTTGCGTCATTAAGATTTGACACCCTAGAAAGCGGAAACAAATCATACGTATCGCACAGTCGACCGGATAAATGTATATTCTTGGGAGTCATCAGACGCGTTGTCCTTTTCTTGTTGTCAGGTAGTGATACTATCTCCTGTGGATATTCTTGTTTTAACAGCGCTGCATCCAGCAATAAATGATAACCCCCATCAACTATAACAATCTTGTGTTCAGTGTATTCCTTCGTATTTACTATTTTGCAAACTAAGATCGATGATTCTGCTACAAGAAAACGCCCGCTTTCAATCATCAATTCAAATCTGCCATGAGTCTCTGCAAGTTGGTTCAGTCTACCAACATGGTTTTCAGCCATTTGTACAGGGGTTGGCACAGGCTCATTGTAGAATACAGGGGTTCCACCTCCAATGTCAAACGTATTGATTTGAAAGTTTGGATACTCTTTTTTCATCTTTGTTATAAATGCATCCATTTTGTCGAGCGCATGTGTATAACACGAAAATTCCGTAATCTGTGAGCCCAAATGAAAGTGGAAACCCTCGAATTTGAGTAAGTCGTTGCCCATCAAATGCTTGACCATTTTAGCTGCGCTATCGATTGTTCCCCCATTGAATGGAACGCCAAATTTACCGTTTCTATACGATGCACGAACCTCCGCTTTAACTCCTACTTCCGGATTCACTCGAATCATTGTTTGAGGTTTAGATCCAACTTTGCTAGCTGCTCTGGCCAGATTTGTCATTCCATTAAATGAACTAACGACAACCCTTCTTACGCCGCTTTGTAATACTTCAACATATTCTTCTGGTTCTTCTGTAACACTTGTATAAATTATGTTTTCAGGATCTCCTTTGCATTGTTTCACAAAGTTTAGTTCACCAATAGACGTCAAATCGAACGCTATTCCATCCTTTATGAAAGCACGTAAAATTGCTGGGCTGAAGTTTGCCTTGACAGAGTAAGCAATCTTTACAGATCCTCTAAACTTCACATAAGCATCATACAGTTCCTTAACTTTTGAGTGCAGTGTATCTTCGTCAACCAAATAAAGAGGCGTACCGTAATGTGCAGCCAATTTGCCAATATCATTTGGTTTTACAAAGCGATTTAACTCTGGTGTCGTTAGATTTGGGTTTTCCACCAGTTGAACCTGAGAATTCTCCACCAATTTCTTTTTGTTATTTTATGTGTAAAACATATAACTTAAAAACATTACCATAAAATACTACAGAGCAGTAAAAAATAAATTCTTGTCAGATTATTTCCTTTTTCCATATGTATTCATTAAAGATGTCAACGTCCTTATTGATGGGTTAAGAAAATCTTCCATACGATAAATTTGAATGACCCATTACTTTGGTCAACATAGGTCATATGGTCTGCTGTTATTTTTTTTAGTAACATGTTTTTAGATACTGTTACATTAGCATAGATCCCATATAAATTTCCAATAATCGCATTTTGCCTGTTATCTTAACTCTTCCGATTAATTCCGATCAATCAGACTTTCAGATCATTATCATTTACCATATATCATGGTATTTGCTATCAAAAAGAAATTACAACACAAAATTACTTGATCTCCAAAATAATAGAGTGGTAATACACGTTCTCCTGTTTTCTATCTATAGTAGGGTACTGTGACCTTTTCTCCGGGTTTGCCTTCTCTTTGTGTCTTGATTTTCTTTACCGCTTCTTCAAAGTGACGCATCATTACATGAGCTTCTGAAGCATGTTTTGCTGCTTCTTCCGGTGTCGGATATTTTGCTAAGTACTCATGCAATACAAGAGATACCGCAGTATTTGCTACAGAACTGGTATCAGCTCCGCTAAACCCCTCAGTAAGCTCTGCAACCTTCGCTACGTCCATATCAGGCCCAATAGGCTTGTCCTTGGAATGGATCTCTAGGATCTTTTGCCTAGCTGTCTTATCTGGCATAGGAACAAATACAATCTTATCAAATCTCCCTGGTCTGAGCAAGGCGGGATCAATCATATCAGCTCTGTTTGTCGCTGCTAACACTACCACACCGGATAGTGCCTGAATTCCATCTAATTCCGTGAGTAATTGCGAGACAACACGTTCTGTAACCATGCTATCGCCCCCCATACCTCTTGTTGGAGCTATTGAATCGATCTCATCAAAGAATACTACACACGGCGCTGCTTGTCTTGCTCTTCTAAATATCTCTCGGATACCTCTCTCTGATTCACCAACCCACTTACTTAGTAATTCTGGTCCTCTGACACTGATAAAATTGGCCTCAGACTCTGTTGCAACTGCCTTTGCAAGTAATGTCTTACCAGTACCAGAAGGTCCATGCATCAATAGACCTTTAGGCATTGCATGACCTAACTTTGTATATAAATCAGGATACCTTAATGGCCATTCGACTGCTTCCTGCAATTCACGCTTAACTTCTTCTAGACCACCTATTGCCGTCCAAGGGATATCAGGTGATTCAAGGTAGACTTCTCTCATGGCAGATGGCATTACTTCTTTTACGGCGTTTTCAAAATCACTCATAGTGACCACAAGTTTATTCAAGACTTCGGGGGCAAGTTTTTCATCTTCCAAGTTAAGTTCAGGCAGTAACCTTCTCAAACATTTCATGGCTGCCTCTTTGCACAAGTATTCAAGATCTGCACCTACGAAACCATGGGTCACTGCTGCGACTCTATCTTGGTCGACATCTGTGTCCAGTGGCATGTTGCGAGTGTGAATCTGAAGTATCTCTAACCTACCGCGCTTGTCTGGAACCTTGATTTCAATTTCCCTATCAAACCTGCCAGGGCGCCTTAAGGCCGGATCAATTGCGTTTGGTCTGTTT
>DATDFS010000256.1:0-5143 GCA_036522495.1 Nitrososphaeraceae archaeon
GATAATAGCAATAGGCCCTGTAGCACTGGAACAACATGACATACAGGCCATAGCCATGTTTGCCAAAGATCCTTTGGTTTTGAGCTGATGTCCTCTTTTTTCTTTTGAAAATTTCTTTTATGATTTTTTCTTTTATAAAGATGTCTTTGGATGTAGCACACTTGATGACTCTTAAGCCTTCCAAAGTTTTGAAATGGTGCACAGCAGAAAATGATCCAATCATAAATCTACCAAAAATTTGAAACTACTCAGTAATCTTCAGCAAACGCACTCCTAGCAAGCAGCATATTTGCGAATTCAGATATACTTCTCATTATCATCCGTTTCGTCCGTCGGTTTCAGAACAACTTTTGTTCGATTCATTTTCCAGTTTACTGATTTCAACTTTGTTAATTATGGTATTTGGTATGATAAAGCACTGAAATAAAGCCAAGTGCAGATTGTGCAGAAAAAAACTGTGATTTTTAGCCTATCTTCTGTATTTTGGATAGACTGCAAACTAATCTTGTTCTCCTTAAGACTTGTTGAATCGAAGGGTGTTAGTTTGATAATGTATTAGACTCTCTTTTGATGTTAATCTGTTAATGTATAATAGCTGGGTGACATGATGTTGCATTAATAATAAAATAATAGTTAGTGGTATATAATTAACTACTATCGTACTCTTCCTACAACTACAGACTTGGTTTCATAATTATTGCTTTAATTCTGAGGCATAGGTCGCAGTGTTCCGGACACGAATCATGGAGGCACACTATCCTCATAGAATTGCAATTAAAACACCAAAGCTCTTTAGAAGCATTAGTTATTGATGGCATGGTACCTGTGTGTTGAGCTTTCTTATTTAATAGGAGTTGTGTAAATAACAAAGCTAAGATCCTTCAATACCTTCATTTCACAATTAAGATTGCTTTATCCTCACGATGTGAAATGACACACATGGTTAAGGGTAGTTTTGCGTAAGCGAAACAGCACATACATAGCTCCTGTAACTCCACATGTGAGAGGAAAACCATCGTTAGTTTATGACGTTATCCATAGGGTGTTGAAGGTAACTCTGGTTATATTTCTGATACATTTTCGTAGTCTATTTGCTCAAACAGTTTTTCTTCCCATGGGTTATGACTAAATCCTGATTGCTGATGCTCTTCGTGACATTTTCCATTCATACGACCACATGTAGGCAGACTTGATTGCTTAAAATCCAGGTTTCCCTTAGGGCTAAGGAAGATATTAGCTTGAAGAAAGTTCCATTGTGACACATGAATTGGTCTAATTCAATCGCTCATTTTGACATAACTACCCTATATTGCATTTCAGGAAACGGCACAATGGATTTTGAAACAACATGCATATGGAATTGTTGTTCTATTATCGAAACTGCTTGAGCAAGCTGCGCTGGCTTTGTAGATATCAATGACACGCTAGTTGCATTCTCCTGCGCGACCGTGACGACCGATACTTCTGAATTCTGTCTTATAGCTTCTGTTATCGGCTGTTGTTGTGCGTATAGTTCTATGCAAGGTATCCAAAGCACCACCATACTGGCTGTAGCAGCCAATATCAAGCCGATACTACAATAAACTGATCTCATGTTTACTTTCATTATTCCATTTCATTATCCAAACAGAGGCTAGCATTTACGATTGTTTCTCTAATATATTTTGCGTGATTCTGTGTCACTACGCATGTCGTTTGCTACCATCTTCAAGTATACTTCCTACCCTATCATGGCCCGCTGTTTTTCACTGTTTGTTCCTGTAGTGTTGTTACTTTATTTACGAAAAGTATTAACTGCCTTGTTATACAAACCTATAGTGCTTGAGGAATAATCCTAGGAGTAACAATGCAGATACACTGCTAAAGCTATATGAAATATATGATAACCACAGGGATGCAATCCTATGGTTCTTGGAAGAACTGGACGCAAATAATTATGAAGAATATTTGAAAAAATATTCTGGTACCACAAGTGGAAGATCTGAGTTCATAGCGGTGTGCGGATTTTTTGAACTATCGGGTGTTCTTGTAAGCTATGGCTTGATAGATCAGAACCTTTACTTTGACATGTTCAACCCTACTCCTTTCTGGGAAAAAGCCAAATCAATAGTACAAGGGATGAGGGACAAGAGACCCCACATTTATGAAAAATTTGAGTTATTAAATAATAATAGACTAAGTTGGACAAAAAAGAGGGGTAAGACAAAAAAGAGACTTTAAAAGCATAACGTAGCCAATGCAATGCCTAAAACAAGCCGGTTTCAAAGTCTTCTTGTGGGAACGGAAAGGAAAAAGTTGTTTTTGCCGATCGAGTTGCGGATTTGGACGTAATAGCATAGCATAGCATAGCATTGTTCGTAACTAAGCGAACTGCTGGCGTGGATGAAATTGATAGAAAAAGGAAATTGACGGAAGTATGCCGAGCCGAATACTGCTGGTATAAGTATAGATACTGCCAGGCTTCTACTAACTATTACAATTTGCAGTCTTATAGCTTCAGGTGTTCCTGACCTGTCACTAGACGCAAAGATTATTCTCAAAAACTAATAGAAGCTCCGGAGAACTGCAGGTTCATAGTTTCTCCCATAAGAGAAAAATAAAGACGGGTAGACTAGTATTGGTCGCAGTGGTAGTCTTTGTCTATTCCAAGTAGAGCACAGCTCAAATTGACAACTTTATTTCATGTGAAACACCCTTTCAGGCTTTATCTTCAGTATGACCCTCTTTTCTCCTGGTGCCCTGTTGGGATATTTGTCTTTGCCAAGATACTTTTTTGCCAATTTGTCTATGTGTTCATCGGCGGCATCTCCCGTAATCTGTCCTATGACCCTCCCTCGCACGGTAACCATGTCATACGGATTGTTTTGGTCAACGATAGATATGGATAATCTCGGGTCTCGGGATACATTCTTTTGCTTGATTCTACCTATTGCCGTGTTTACGAAGATATGACCATCTTGGATATCTATCCATGTAGGCGTAACGTGAGGATGGCCATCCTTCATTAATGTGGACACAAAAGCAAGATTCTTACCTTCAAAAAGCTTCCTGGTAGAAGAATCGGTTATTTCGTTATTCGGCTCCTTACCCATAGTAAGCAAATGCCTAACTCATCTAATAACTCTTGTACTATAATTGTCGACTTTTTTTCGCTTCGTGAAGACTATACTAGTAAACACTAGCGAATGATAACAGGAATTACAACAAGTTGTAGATCGCGTCGATTCTGGTCTACCTGCCTTAGAAGTATTAGACAGTCGAAACTTCGAAATGAGCCTGCATTATTAGTAGCGACCAAAAGACGCCACGTATGACAGGCATTCATCGGCTCTATCCAATTCGTTGATATTTTGTTAGATCGCAAAGTCCCTGTGAAGCAAATATATTGGTTGGTCTTGCAAAAACAACTATAAGCGAGGGGCGTATACTCCATTCACTCAGGTAAAGATTTAACTCGATTTTCGGAATTTGCAGATACATGTGAAAAGATACGAGCAACCACTAGCAAAAATATGAAGATAAACATCCTTTCCAGATATCTTCTTTCCTTGGATGATGAATCTTTGGCGATTGCTGTCCTGTTCTTCTCTAATCGAATATTTCCACGAAGTTCAAGATTTGTGATGAATATAGGATTTAGCACAATATTACTGGCACTTTCCGAAATAGCTAGTCTAGATCCGAATCAAATTCAGAGAATATACCTGCAGCATGGAGATATGGGTGCATTATCTGAGTATGCCGTATCAAAGAAGAACATGGTTTCACTCTTTCAGCAGCAAGCCTTAACCTTATCGTCCATCTATTGTAGACTTAAAGAACTTACAGATACTATAGGCTCTGGTTCTGTTAAAGACAGGAAAAACATCTTAAAGGGAATACTTATCAACAGCTCCCCCCTTGAGGCAAAATACCTGATAAAAATCATAAATGCTGAAACGAGGATCGGTTTGACTGAAGGTCTGGTTGAAATTGCAATTTCAAAAGCATTTGGTCAAGACCTTGCATCAGTTAGAGACGCGATGCTTGTTTCAGGAGATATTTCCCACGTGGCACTCCTGGCAAAGAAAAGCTCATTACATACCGCACTAATCAAACCCTTTACACCCATAGGTTACATGTTAGCAGATGTAATGTCAACTGCAGAAGAGATAATAAAGTATTATTCAAACCCTTTGATTTGTGAATACAAATATGATGGTATGCGAGCACAGATGCACAAGGTTGGGCAAGAAATTAGAATGTTTTCCCGTAAGCTTGCCGACGTTACAAATGCATTTCCTGAATTGGTTAACGCTGCTGCGGCGACTGTTAAATCATCAGCAGCAGTGGATATTGATTTTATTTTGGATGGAGAAGTAATGGCTTTTCAAGATGGCAAACCCCTTCATTTCCAAGAACTCCAAAGAAGGCTTCACAAAAAGAACGTCACCGAACAAATCATGACAGAAATACCACTTGTATATGTAGTATACGATATTATGTATTTCAATGGAGAAAACATAATCACAAAGTCCATTAAAGAAAGAAAAGAGATTCTATCAAATATTTCTTTTAAAGAACCGATCCTCAATTCAAGCTACAAGGTTGTAAATTCTGAACAAGAAATTATTGCAATGTTTGAAAAAAGCAGGGACATTGGTCATGAAGGGCTGGTACTAAAGGATCCAGATTCTCATTATCATCCTGGAAAAAGAGGACGATATTGGGTGAAACTCAAAAAGGAATTAGATACGATCGATGCAGTTGTTGTATCTGCTGAATACGGACATGGAAAGAGAGCAGGTTTGCTGTCTGATTACACATTCGCGGTAAGGGAAGACAATAATAATAGCAAATTAAGAACGATTGGCAAGGCCTATTCTGGATTAACCGATTTTGAAATAACTGAAATGACGAAAAAATTGACATCAATTATGATAAAAGATGAGGGCTATGGAATAATAGTAAAGCCCGAAATAGTTCTGGAGATTGCATTTGACAGTATCCAAAAAAGTGGCAGGCATGATAGCGGTTTTGCATTGCGTTTCCCCAGAATAAAGAATATACGTGGAGACAAAAATGTCGGAGATATAGATACGCTCCAAAGAGTCGAACAAATCTACGAGAAACAGGCTTACATAATGAGTAAAATAGGTAGGCG
>DATDFS010000257.1:0-9610 GCA_036522495.1 Nitrososphaeraceae archaeon
TGGAACTTAGAGCATCATAATACATAGGAAAAACATATGTCCACAATGTAAATAAGTTTGCTATGAGGAAAGGATTTGGATGACTATCATATAATAACCCGTGGTTTTGTTAAAGTTTATTATCCACAAACACACATACAAAATGGGAGATATAGACTGCGATAACATATCTACTATGGTTATCATATAGTATGGTTATCGATAGAGTCTGAATTTTTTAGGTGCACAATGAAATCCCCAAAAATATCAGATAAGATGCATTAAGTATTCATGTTAGTGGTTCGACATTTTATATATGGAAGAGTAAATAGGTGCTGAAAATATATTTATCGAAAACTTGCGCGTTACAAGTATAGCCTGTAGAAGCCAAGTTTGATTTAGCAATTTATGTACCGTACATTTTATGTTGAAAGGAATGATATGTACTGTACTTTTGTATACATATCTATCTTCAATTCTAAAGTTGCAAAAGTAGCAAAGTTAGCTTAAACATGATTTTACTAATATTGTCATTAATAATAGGATATACATAACGTACCTTCTATAACTTGACGGCCCTGTTAAGTTAACATAGTAACTGCTAAACCTTAGTTTAACGTTATATTGTAATGTTTGAACGTAATAGGACTAGACCATTCCTCATCAGATATGCATTGTACTTGTATTTCCTCGGATTAAGTCTTAGAATTACATCGAAGGCGTTAGAACCATTTATAGATAGGAGCTATGTTGCCATATGGTATTGGATACAGGAGTTCAATCCAAAACAGGTATATCCAAACAAAAAGAAGGCTAGGATAACTGCCTTTATCATAGACGAAACCATGATTCAGATAGGTAATAATGATGCATGGTTTTGGGTTGCATCAGAACCAATGGTAATATTATTCACATGTATGTACAATGCAGTAAGATCGCATCTTAGTATAAAAAAAGGAATTGACAGGAGGAGGTGAGAATTCTTAACTTAACAGAACCCTAGTCCATTTGAAAAGCTTTAAATCCTACTTTGAATCACAGAGTAATAGTGCATACTTTCGTATACTTGTCGTAGAGTTTTAGGATTTATTTACGGATGCTGTTATAATAGTCATTTTTTGTTTTAGATGGTAATCTGATAACAGTAGCAGCAATAAGCGCTATTCATTCTGTCTCCAAATCAAGTTTCGAAAATATGCAAAAATGAATCAAAATGGGAAACAATAATAGAAATGGGAAAGAGATAAGGATAATAACGGATAAACCAACAAACGTAGATTACACCTTCGTTGATGACGGCTCGCTTAAACTCAATGCAACTTTTTCGGACCAACGCTCCAATGGATCCAATGTATATGTTAACAACAACAATAATGGCCTATCCAAAGAATCAAAAAGAAAGGAAGAAAATGATATTTCTTATGCTGTTAGAAGGCAATCAGATAAATTGAAGAATACGACAAATAGTTTACGTTTTAAAACCAGCAAGAGAACAAAAGCCCAGTCTAAGCAAAACCATTCTCCTGTTTATGAATAGTGATATCTGCTAATGACTATTACCATGCTGCTCTATTTATACAGAAAGGAGGAGAAAAGGCATTTCTGATACTAACGTGGTAGAATGTGATGTCTGCGGAAGTAATAGATATGCAGCTGGAGTATGCCCTAGCTGCAACAAAGTGATTTGCGAAGATTGTGAGATTCGTATCCCACAAGATGGAGTATTAGATATCGTTTGTCCTAACTGCAGATATTATTTGGCACTAATTTGATAGTCGAATATAGAACAAATCGCTAACTTTAGTTCTGACTCCGAAGCCAGAATTTGAAGTCTTTAAGGGTGGATTATTGCTCAGTTATCGCCTTGGAAAGCTTGTTGCAGAATGTTGTTATTATTAATGCATATTGTCTTCATCATTTGAATTAGCGAGCACCATCGTCTTCTTTTTAGATCCTTTCTGCTGCTGTTCTGAAACAATCCTGGCAAGAAAATGGTCAAATGGGTCAGAGGAACAAAGAGAATATAACATTCTATTCATTTTTGTACGATTTCTTAAGCCAAATGGGAGTCACGATTGTAGTTACTGCCACCATTATAATCACGGCAGTATAAATATCCCCAGGTAATGCTCCTGAGGTTACCCCTACCCCTGCTACAATTAGTCCTACTTCTCCTCTTGATATCATTCCAATTCCTACTTTCATTGCTTTGCTCTTGTTTTTCAAAAATATCATTGAAGGAAGGCCGCAACCGATTAGTTTTGTGAAAATGGCTATAGATACGATTATGCCTGAAAGAAAAAGGACGTTAAGATTAACTCCACGAAGATCTACTTGAGATCCAATTATGGCAAAAAATAACGGAGCAAATATTATTTGTAATTTCTCAACATATTCTTCAACCCTTTTTATTATTTTCGTACTAGCCACTGCCATGCCTACTGCAAAAGCTCCTACAATAGGGGACAAGTCCATAAATACTGCAACTGCTGCTGCTCCAAAGAAGCTTGCTGTTGTGATACCTTCTATACTACCTTTGGATTTCCATAGCTTTTGTACATGTAGAATCCTTGGAACTATGAGAACAGAGCCAATAAGCAAGGCAGCAAATAGCCCTAATATCTTTAGTACAAGAAATGTTATGTTGATAATGTCAGGAGTTGTATTTCCTGTCTGTACCATAGTAGTAACAACAGATAATACAGCAATGGCAAGTATGTCGTCGACTATAGCGGCCCCTAAAATTAGTCTCGCTTCTTTTGTTTGCATCTTTCCTAATTCTGTCAACACCTGAATAGATATTGCAATACTGGTAGCAGTCAGAGCAGTAGCAACTAGCAGAGATTCTAATGTTTTAAGACCAAAGGCAATAAATATGAAATAACCGACAAAAAAAGGGACTATGACTCCAATAGAGCCTACAGTAAAGGACGCAGCTCCTCCCTTTAGAAACTCTCTTGGAGTAATTTCAAGTCCTGCTATAAACAAAATAACTATGGCAGATAATTCGCCTATATGCCGCACAGTTTCATCAAGTACCACTAGAGGCTTTCCATCAAAAAATGGTAGACCACCTAATGCAAAAGGCCCTACAATAATACCAGCTAAAAGTTCACCTAATACTATAGGCGTCTTTATCCTATGAAAAAGTTCAGCAAATAGCTTTGAAGCAAATAACAATATTCCAAGTGTGAGGACAATGTGAAGAAAAGCTGCTGATCCTTCTGTTGCTACTGCTGTAGATATCAATAGTTCTTATCGATTCACAAAGGAAGTACAAGCATATCTTAAAAGTTTGGATACACTATATATAATAACAATAATGCTTACTGCATGTTATATAGATATTAACTGAAACTAAAATTAAAACTTAACCACTAAAATAAACAAGGTGGGGCTCCTCGTTGTTCTTCCTCCCCTCCTTCTTCATTAGATTCATAAATATAGCCTAATACTGTATTCGCAGTGTCCCCTGGCGGAGAATGACACTTTGCCAATACGATTATCAAGCGATTTGCTTCATAGATTGTAATGACTCTTATCTTATCATACTCGGAAATATCCCATAGATGCTTTCCAAGTACATTCGATCTTGGTTTTTCTTCTTCTAGAGCAGCAGACTTTTCTATTGTTTTGAATTTGAGATCTAAACTTAATCTGAGAGTTTCGATGAAGGACCTATCGATGTTTGAATCAGGAGCAATAAAGACATCTGACGTGTTTCCATTCGAATCTACAGTGAAAACAGCCAATATTTTTTCGTCCACTTCTACTATGTGTTTAACCTTTTCATAGGATAACAACAATATTCCTAAGACAAGAAGAATACACAGGAAACATATTTAAAATCTTTTTGTCTATTCATGTGTCCCATCATGCTGCTACATTGCAATCTACCATTATATCCTCTTGATGCATAAGTATGAGCCTTCAAAATTATCAGAACTGGTAATACTTCAACTCTAACTTTTTATCATGAAGATTGTTTAAACATGCCAAAAATACTGAATCTGTTAATTTAGTGTATAATCTTGTTACTCCGAAATACGGCTTTACCAATTATGGTAATAATGTTAAAGTGCTGGTTGATGCCAGCATACCAAGTCATATTTCCACTTTGAAAGAAATGTTTGATGATCAAGTTAACTATGTGCAACAATTAGAATACATCAAGAAGAACAAAATTCCAAACATGGGCGATCTCATGAATGTCATTCTTATTTATTTTGGAACTCATGTCAAAGAGATCCTAAATTTTCAGAAAAGAGGTGCATACCAATAATGAGATACAATTACGAAAATGATCAAAGTTTTGAAAGTTTTGGCATTGTTAAGTCAGCCAATGCACTACTTCAACTACAACAAGACAGGTAATGGAGCTTATGAATATGTTTCTTCATCTGCTATTATGTACGGTCAGATCAATACCATTATGCCAAACCTTTCTCAATCGACTAAGATATGACATTAGACCTGTGTCCATCATGAGTTATAATTTTATGCAGGACCTGAGTTCATTCTTCATTTTCATAATGGTAGTTTCAAAAGAAACTCATGCTATAAATCTAGATAGTCTTCTAGAATCGACAAGAAGACATTTGAAAAATCAAACTGCGCTGTGTTGTACACCTGACAATAAGATGTTTTGTTGCAGAGCTAAAACAAATCGCAAGATGTTAACGATTTCCATATATCTACTTTATGTCTCTTTTTATTGGATCATTATTAGATCATAAAAAACATCAAAACTTGTTATTCTAAGCCCTGTTGCTAGCGGTTGTTATTTATTGTCCTAATACGCACATGGAAAATTGCTCTGTGGATAAGATAGGTAGGTAACACGACAAGCAGAAGCAGCAGACACGTTATTAGCATATAAGTTCCCGCATCATTATGACTGCTAACAGAGTATATAGGATAAATTGGTGTAGTTGTAACAGCAAACATTAACCCTGCAAATGCCATTATTCCATTCAAGGAGATCAAAATAATAATCTTAAATGATTCTCCTAACGCTCGAAATGCAAGAAATGAAGTCACTCCCACAATTATGAATGAAATGTGCTGTAGAATATGGACACCGTCATTTAAGGCGGCATAATCAAATACAAAAGGCAAGTGCCAGAAGGTCAGGAGGATAATCGGGATAATGAGCCATATGAAGCCGTATCTATTATTAACACTAAATATCTTTCTTAATAGTCTGCTCCAAACCGAAATTACTTTCAATCTCATATCATTTTTACTTTCTTTATCCGTTGTATGTGATTGCTTCCTTCTCTCCTTATTGTTCGCTGAAGATACAATTATCCTTAAGACTGTTTCGGCAACTTGTACAGAGATACCACCGAGCATAAAAAATAGCGTATGTTCTAACACCATGTGACTGGCGAGGTCTTTTTCAGTTGCTGCAAGCAAATCGGGCTGGATTGAAGTTGCCACGAGGGTTCCAAATACAATCATTAGGATAAAATTACGGATATTTTTGTTAAACCAGTATAGCACGGTGTCGGATAACGATTGTAAGTTTATCCCACCTTCCGTTTCTTTTCTCTTGCCTGACGATCATCATTTTCAGTTTTTTTATCTTTTGCTTTCTCTTCTTGTTGATTCTCCTTTGCCTTCTCTTCCATTTTCGTTAGATCAAAACGATAAACTGAGTATGCCAGAGTAACTATTCCACCCATAAAAAATCCGTATACTAAATACGCAAAAAACCCCAGACCGAGTATGCCGGGTAGATACAGTGAATATGATGAACTAATTATACTGTGATGGTCTTGTAGGCCCCTTGTTGATAATTCAGATATAGGATAGGTTGCAAACGTTCTGACAAGTAAATGTGGGTAAACCGTTAACATTACTGGCAGATATAGAACCAAGAATGCAATAATTCCAGTAACAAGGCCAAATACAATCCCCTTCCTTTTATTGGATGGATGAATGGCCTTCACTTTGGATGTAATTACTCCAAAGATGACGCCTACAACAATGCCTTGAATGAGGATAATGGAAAATGCTGCAAGACCACTACTAACAGGATCGCTTGTTACACCTAAAATAGATGTTCCTAAACTGTGAAGAAACGTGCCAACTGGAAAATCAAAAATTACTGGCATAAATAACATTATTCCAGTAAAACTCACTGCCGCAATAAAACCTCCAAATGCACCGTAGCCAGCTCCTTTCTTTGCACTAAACTGCCCGTTGTGCTCTTGAATAGACTGTTGTTGATTTTGTCCCATTCGTCTTAGTCGGCTCTCCTTGTCTATATCAGACATATGTGATTGTTAGTAATAATACTGAAAATCCTATTTAATAATTCAATTACAAAGTTAGAGAAGTATGGTATCCCATAGAAATTCTTGTAGGACGATTAAGATTTTAAAATGAAGGAGGATATAAAAAGAGATGAAGATTCAACAAAGCCAGGCATTTGTAGTGTGTAGAGTATCGAAGAGAAAAAAATAGAAAGTTACTCATTGAGATTTCATGGTATATTTCGATGCTGTTTCTAGGTTATCTTTCTATCCTGCTTGAGCTATTCCCGCTCCGGTAGGTTCCTGATGGAGGCTTTCGTACTCTCGTATTTCTGATTGGCTTGCTCTTCTTCGCATTGTGCTTACAAAATTATATACAAAGACAAACTGTGCAATACCTACTGATAGAGCAAAGAACATCAGCCAAGGCATAGACCATTGAAATGCGGCCGCCATATCTGCTTCTCTTCTAATTGCACCTTCAGCACCGATCATGGCAAATAGCAAGGCTAAACCAAATCCACCAAAGATCGTCAGCCAAAAGTGAATTTCGCCCAGATTCTTACTCATGTGTTTTTTCGTTAGGTCTGGTATTATAGCATAGAGAACTCCAAACGCCATGAGAAGCGGACCTACTAGCAACATAAGATGAATGTGTCCTGGCATTGACATCGTATTGTGGAGGTACACGTCGGTCCCCCACATTGCAGTCTGTGTTCCTTGAAATCCGCCAAACGCCCAGCCAGCCAGTCCAGCATAAAAGAACCGAGTTGTAATATTCCATGAGATTTTTGAACGCCATATAAATAGAAGAGCTGTAAATATAGTTAGTGAAGATGGCCAGACGATTCCTAGAGATGCAGTCTGCGATACAATTTGAAGCCAGATTGGATTTGGTATGTCCATAAATACATGATGAGAAAATACAAGAGTCGAGAAAATAAAATAGAACACCCATGGACGATAATTCCATTTATTAAAAGGCACTTTTTCCTTACCATAACGGGGAGCAAAGAAGTACATTCCACCCAGAAATATCAGCAAAGGAAAATATACGATAGGATGTGCAAAGAACCACCATGCATCCTTGGTCAAAAGCCAGTTAGAAGCTGTAACAGGGTTCTGAAGCGACATAAACCCATGAGCCAGCTGCGCAAATAGACCTGGATTTCCAATTATTTGAACAAGTGCTGTCACAAACGCCGATACCAAGACAATTGGTACAGCTGGTGTAAGTTCTCTCCACTTTTTCGTAAACCATGCATTAATGCCAAGTAATGAGACCCACCTAACAGCTGCCGGCAGATCTTCCATATGAGTGTGTTCCAGATCCTGCTGTGTTTCTTCCAACTTCTGTTCTTTTTCCTTTTCCTTTCCCCTTTCTCCTGCTTCTTCCATTTCTACTTCCCCGTGCCTAGATCCAAAGCGCTGTGTTCCAACCGGAATCTTTCCTCTTAGAAGAGTAAAAATGATTACAACACAGAATATTGTAAGTGCTACCCCAACCAAGACATCTGCCACAAGGAAAGTACTGGCTGCAACAGCGCCCCATGACTCCGCTGGTCGGCCAGGTAGGAACGTCAAAGGCATCAGGTTATACCAACCAGCGCCAAAACCGGAGAGCCCAGATAACAATATTAGTATTACCGCAGCTTCCATAACCCAAAATGATATCTTGGCCCATCTCATTCCCGACAAGGGCTTTCTACCCCATTTACTTGTTGCATAATAACCGAACCACATCGTGTTAACAGAAATTACGCCAAAGAACATTACTTGTCCGTGAGCAGTAAGGAGGGCGTAAAATAGCACGTTTTGCGATATCGAATCTACTCTTATCAATGGAACATCAGTTTGAATAATTCGCATTCCTATCGCAAGTGACCCTGCTATTAGAAAGTTGATCAGCATAGCTCCGATAAACATTAATGTCAATTTTTTGAGATCAGGGGAGACATCGTACTGCGGTAATTGGGGTGGTTCTTGAGGATATCTATTTTGATCTTCTACTAGCATTGCTTTAAGTAGCACCTCCTGATGGTGATGATGCAGGGAGTACGGTTACTATAGATGTCATGTAAGGATGTGCGTAACCACAATACTCTAAACATCTTATAAAATATGTTCCCGGTTCTTTAAAGGTATAATAGAATACATTATCAAGCTTTGGAATTACCTGCATCTGTAGAAGTACAGCTGAATCCGAAGATCCTTTCATTATTCCAAAGCCGTGATTTACATCGACTGAGCGGGCGACAAATTTTACAGGCTGACCGGCTATCAGTGTAATGTGCGGCGAGACACCA
Organism: Nitrososphaeraceae archaeon; assembly: GCA_036522495.1. GTDB lineage: Archaea > Thermoproteota > Nitrososphaeria > Nitrososphaerales > Nitrososphaeraceae > Nitrososphaera_A. The sequence goes on from DATDFS010000257.1 coordinate 8,546, forward strand.
GGATTGAGAGGTTGTTGGGCTCCCTCTTTGTTCATGAGCCAGAACCATTGCCCTGCAGTAACGTCTACTACTTGTATGTGTTCGGTCGCTGGATTTACAGATGAAAATGCTACCGGCGGCATCCACTGATAGCTGGTTATCCAAAGCCAAACTAAGACTGCTGCGATTCCTATGGCCCAATATCGTTCTGGATGCACTTTTGTCTTGGAAGCAAAGCTTTGTTTCTTTTTCATCCTTGTACTTGCCATCACAATGAAAAATCCAACAGTTGCTACTGCTACAGTTATTATCAACATGAAGAGCAGGTTATATGGTCCCCATCCATAATCGGCGGCCAAGTTTATTGTGCTCATATTCCAATTACACCCCTGACCCTCTTGAGGTAGTAGTTGACGAGGATGAAGGATTTTTAACGTCTTGTACAGTCAGATCGCCAATCATACCAAGCCACAAATGTCCTCGAACTTGACAAAAGTATTTGAAATTCCCAGCTTCATTTGCGGTGAAGGTTGTCACTTGCTGTGTATCTGGTTGCATGAAGGATTCAATGTGGCCTTGCTGAAAAAACGGATGGCAATCAGGACATGGCATCGCGGCCATCACATCATAAGGTATGTGATTTACACGATTAGGTAAAGACATATTGTTTATTTGATTCAAAATAGTCGACGTTTTTTCTGATACCTTTGCTATACCAAAATTATGAGCCATACGACCTGCGTTTATTATTGTTACTTGTACCACATCCCCTTTGCTAACTACAATCGTTGGCCCGCCATTAGTTCCATTCCAGCCAAAGTCTTTTTGTATCAAAACGAATTTTTTGTCAATATGTTGAGAAGGTGCCTGGTTTTTCTGAGCCAAAGCAGCAGACGATGCAGCTCCTCCATCTATGCTGCTGGCTTGAGAAAGACGGATTTGTGGAGATGTTGATGCGCTCATTGCTATTACGGTGCTACCAGCTGCGGCAGCTAAAATAACTCCTATACCTAATATTACTTTACCATTAAATGTATAGGGTTTAGGATTCAAGATCCCATCATTGTTCTTATGGGTATCATCATT
>DATDFS010000258.1:0-2121 GCA_036522495.1 Nitrososphaeraceae archaeon
TCCATAATGACGACTGTCTGATCTAGTGGAACACAAATGCACAGTTGGGTTAGCTAGCATAAAGCTAGGCTCCTAACTCTTTTTCTTTTTATTTTTCTTTGACTTCATATTGATCTATTATTCTCTGAAATCTTCTAACCAGGTGAGGATCTTAATTTCATAAACTTCTTGTCATCTTTGCAAAATCTGATTTTTGAAAAGAAGCATAATCGCTAAGGCCAATTGCTACTAATGATGCCTTTTCTTTTCCCTGCATTCTTTAATATCATCATCATCATCAGCCGCATCCTGTTGCGTCACTACTATGGACCAGTAGAAGAACAATAATCGCAAGGCCAGCCCTCACAACAACAAAGACAATAACCAATCAACAATGGATTTACGACTGAACTTAAACGGCCGAAGCAGCTTCGCCTTTTGCGGAATTACCCGGGCATGATTCCTCGCATAATTATAAGAGATTAAGAGCAGGACTTGCATAAATGGGAATAATCTAATTCACTGACGAAGATGTTGTTATATTCCAAAAAAACTAATCAAACATTAAGAATATTCTATAGATACCTTTTTACAGAGGATGGTTAGGCTACAATCTAATGAAACAACACGTAGAATTAGCAATAATAGTAGCTATGTCAGCTATGATGGTGTTTGGGGCAGCGGCATTAGTACTGCCTTATGTATATGCACTTAGCAGCAGTAGCAGCAGCACCGGCAGCGGTGGCAGTGGTACCTCTGGAGCCAGTGGCGCAGCTGCTACTGGCAGCAAGCCTGGTGCCGGTGGACCAGGAGATAATAAAGGTAGTACTACATCAAGTGGCGGTACAACAGGTGGCAGTAGTTCTCCTCCACCAAAGACAACTCCACCGCCAGTATCAAAACCACCGCCTAAACCAACAAGTAAAGTTCCGTATTGTAATCCACACGGCTGTAAAGGAACGCCGCATTACTACACATTGGTAGGTCATCACCATTGCTACGACGGATACCCTGGCTGTGTTTGTAACAGTTCAAAGGCAGCATGTGGTGCAAACTACGGTAAACCATAGACCTAAATCTTTCCTTCTTTTTCTTTGACTGAATACATCAAGGTTCCAATTTTCTGTTTTAGATGTTGCTTGAGTCAGAGCACCTCTTCTGTAGGTAGGGTATCAGGATCTATCAGATGACGCAAGGTACGTATCTTCATCAACATCAGATACTCCATGTCCAGACATTGAAAAGCAGCCAGTGTGTCACCAGGGTTGTTGTTGATATCACCAAAAATCATAAATTAGGTCTTTTAGTTTTCTCCTTTGACTTGATAGCTTGACTTTTTTTAGACTCTAAATCATACTGCTAATATGCCCGAGAAGATATAGGAATGTCAATAATAATTAACAATGGAAAAGTGAGTGAGTAAGTAAGTTACTCTGCCAAAAGAAGTTAGGGAAAAACTGTGTGAAAAATGAAGATTACTTATAGTTTTATTAATTAAAAATGGATATGTCATAATAGCGGTTTGATGCAGAGGAGGATGCAATAAGACAGGTGGATGAAAAGGGGCTACAATCTCCGCTAAGTTAACAGCGCCTTGACTTGCTATGGATCATTTATTCTCTGAAATCCATCAAGTTCAGCTACCTATCATGTGGATATATAGATATAGATAGACGGCATGAAGATATTAAAGATAGGTTACTTTGTTATCTTGTTTTGTCTTCCAATGACACATAATCTTTCAAACAAGAAGCATCTATCTTATTGTAAATCCATTCGTGAATACATGTATGTACTACTATCTCAACATTAATGAAAGAATCTCTCTATGCATATACATTCATTGGTTGCATATGCATATGACAACTGCTTGATGAAGATAGTTATGTATAATGATAGGTTAACTTAGTTCAGCAAGGTCTAATATCATCAAAGGTTTTTCTAAGAAAGATAAATTAGTTTGGCAGTCGGAGCTACGTCAAAAAGTGATGGCAGGCTCGAAGTTTTTGCACTTAGTGGGAGAGATAATTCAGTTTGGCACAGATGGCAAACCTCTCCAGGTAACGGCAGGTCAGATTGGGCAGCCATTACTCGGATCTGGGACTCTAGTTGGAGGAGTGATTTTACTAGATATTCCTCATA
>DATDFS010000259.1:0-48194 GCA_036522495.1 Nitrososphaeraceae archaeon
TGATATAATTGAAAAGATATCTTAACAAGTGGAATAAATTCGACGAATGAGTATTTTCTAAAAATTTTTCTGTATAATAATGAGTATAGAGCCGCTAGCTTTAGCGGCTGAAGTGCATACATATGCAGGAATTCTTAGCATATCTTTTTTTCTGGCAATTAAGGAAATTAGTAAAATAGCGTTGTAGATACATTATTCACAAGAAGTAGAACTAAACAATTCCAGTCAAACTTTCAACAACCATCGGTAGTATTTCTTCAATACCGATTTCGCTGATTCCGATGCCCAAATTTAGGGTATATTATATCCAAAGTAAAAAAAGGATGAGTTGTCCTATATTCTATTACTGCAGATCAAATATATTTGATATAATAATAGTTTTTAATACAGTAGTATATGCAAATGCAAAAGTGCTCATGCGGTAAGGATACGAGGAGATTTGAGGCATGTACTCCTCTGGGCTGTAATGCAGTTCTTCTTTGTATAGGATGCTATAAGCAAGTTGAAAAATGTGTATGTCAAAAAAGCAACTGACTATCAATCAACCTATGCAAAATCTACCGTTACAAACGGTTTCTTATGAATACTCTGTGTTTCTTCTGCTGGATACCAGATAAAGTGTACTGGCTAGTTGTTCAATACCATGCTGCTATGTGCTCTCCATCCTTACTGGCCAGATGGATTCCCTTTAGTCTAGTAAAAAATACTGAAGAATGATACATCAAACTTTGAGTTTAACCAATTATTTCCTATTCAAGATAGACCTATGGGCCTAAGTAGTAATCATTAGGACTATGAAAGCAAGTCAATTTTCTAATGCAATGGCAAATATATAACTCATTATCAAAACCCATACATAGAAAGACTTGTCAATGAGATATTGGAAATACCACAACATTCATGAAAACATTTGAATAACATATAATAAAAGGTTGTCCCGAATTGTTATACTGCAATACGGTTGCTGATAATCTTTAGCATGCTATCAATTATTTCATTATGATCAACTTCTTTCTCCATGGAAACTCGTAATATATGATGATGATCATCTAACGGAAATGATGCAAGCTTTATCTTCTCTCTCACTGAAAAACTATAAATGGTTTTGCCAAACTCGTTATTAAACTCTTCACGCATTGCGCTTCTGAGGGCAAATTCCACGTATAATTTTTGAGAATCTTCTTTCAGTTCCATTGATTTTATACCCTGCCTCATCCCTCCTGCTACAAGTTTTCCCATTTTATCAATAACTATAGCAGAGCGTATCGCGGAGCTGAGTGCAAATACATCATCACAAAGTCTTTCAAATTTATGGTAGCGGTCAGACATACGATAGTATTATCTTTCCTCTCATTATTCAACTTACTCTAATACCAAAGCTGGTGTTTATCATATGCATTTGTGATGTCTTCAAATTCGAATAAGAATTTCTATGAGATTTGAATGTGAGTAGAACTTCTGGAAATCCAAGTCGATGACAATGGCCTGATATGAATACTTCAAATATTTCATGCCCCAAAATGCAAGTTAAATTTCAAGGAAGTAGAGGCAGGAGCAAATGAAGGTTTTTAAAACTACTATATTAAATCCAATCCCATGATGACATTCCACGCATACTACACTGCTTTCTAATGATCTTTTTAGATCTTTCTGAAGCTTCAATTTCATTACAGTTTTTCTTCAGGTATTGAACCAGCAATTCCTCATACAATTTCTTTGCACGTTCTTCAGTAAATTCTTTATATTTGTCTATGTTTGAGTATACCGTTCTTTTGTTATCTTGGTCATTTTCATTATCTGAATTTGATTCTTCTATAATGCCCTTCATTTCTCTATATTCGCTCTTACATTCAATGCAATGTTCGTCAAAGAAACCTGTGTGAACCGAACAACTTTTCATACCTTTGCTCTAGGACCTATGTTTTATCCTATAAAGAAGATTGAAAAATCATATTGATTTTGGTACTTCAAGAATGTTAGGCTTTATGAAACAAGTCCCGATGATGTTGTTTGTTGCCAAGGGTGATAAACTTTATCTTTGCGGAAATACTCATGGTGGGATGCAATCACGCTCATGATTTCTATTTAACAATATTATGTTAAATACTCATTCATTTTACCGGGTGAGTAGTTAGTAATACCCTTATTCTTCTTATAGAAGAATGGTCTACAATACTAATAGTTTGTTTCATCCAGTTCATATGAGTTTTATAAATCTGCTTGTTATTGAGTGAAGGAACGTAATTTCCTAAGGGAAATTTGTATGGCTGCTTTCTATGCAGATAAACAGAATATAAGGTTTGTAGCGGAAGTAGATGAAAATGAAAAATTGCTTGCTGGTGAATATAAGACGGGCAGTTTTTCAAAAATATCAATAATACTGTGATGATTAAATCAAGCATTTTTCATCTGCATTATTTGATTCCGGCATTAAGACAGCAGGAGGCTAGGACAGATTGCTCTTCTGTAGATATTAGCAATAATAAAAACATGTTTCATACGAAGCTTGAAGAACTCGGAAACAATGTATATCTGGTAGTTACTGCGCTAGCAGATAAAAAAGATACATACTTGTGTGTATATGTATGTTGAAAGCTATCCATCATCAAAAATATTGTCTTACAGACAAATAATTTCAAAGACAAGCAATATCTCTTAGAAACTACTGTAGTCATTTTCTTTGCATTGATGTGAGTAGCATGTCTGTAGATACCAGTTCTACAGGGATATCGATAATAACACCATCCAAATACTAAAAAACTAAGATAGATCTGGACAAGATAAAATCAGAAAAAGTCCAGTGTTCGGGATGACTATCCTAAGCAGAGTCAATGTCAAATAGTAAATTTAAAAAGAAAACGAACAATTGGCTCTCCAAGATTATATCTAAGCAAGCGTCCTGTATGTCTGGAGATTGGACATAAAATCGCACTAGACATGATATTTCACAAAATAGAAAGTTGGTTGTTTTTATTCTAGTCTCCACTAAAAATATATACTTTATCTTAAAACTTTCTCACGTGTATTCTAAATATCGTTTTAATGGTAAAGTAACAGACTTTAGGAAAATATCATATCAATCCTCCTCAATATGTTCACAATAGACATATTATTGCCTTATTTTTTAAGTGGAATAACAAACGGGCCATGGCCAACCATCTACTAATTACTTCAAATGGAACCAATCAGACTAACAAGTCAAATGACGTCAGCGTTATTTCAAAATGCAATAATCCTTCCATAACCACTACTACCAGCAGTGAGCTAAAAGTACATGTACTACCGCCGAAAATTGTAATGAACTATGCTGGAAAAGAGTATCAAGGGGAATTATAAGTTTCCAAATTCAGAGGGGGAGAAACAATTAGTGAGCTTCATGTCGCCCCAAAGAATGTAACTGCAATCTTCCTTCCAAGATGGTACAGATAGAAAGAATTTCTTGTGTTCAATTCGTAATTGAAGGAACTCGGAGAAATTCCACCGAGCAGTTAGCTGTTACTGCATATACTAATAACAATGGAACTGCGGTAAAAGTACTAAGTGCCGTAAATTCCCAGAGTACAGTATAAGTCACCTTAAAAAAGACGCGTAAATACCTTTGGCCGCAGCAACATGACTGCCTGGACGTGAGCATGTAAGTGGATATGTAATTTACAAATTACGGTAAAAGTCGTTTAATAAAGTAATAGAGCCAGCCTACGATCGTACTATACTCTTGGCAGAGATATACGATATGACAGTCATTGAACAGGCTACGAAGGATTCTAAAATTTGCTCCTGGTCCAACCAGGTATCCCCCCATTATCTTCTGGCTTGAGTCTCTTTTTTTCTTTTGCATTCGTTACAATGCCCATACAACTCAAATCTCCTACTAAAAATCTCATATTTTGACTTTTCAGCAACTTTCGATTCTAGAGCTGACAAAGAGTGCTCATCAACATCTTCTATCCTTCCACAACGCACACATACAATGTTAATGTGTTTTCCGACATTTGCTTCATACCTAGCACTGCCATCGGCAAATCCAAGTTCTTGTATCATACTCATCTTCCTTAACAGATCCAGTGTCTTGTATACCGTTGCCAGGCTTACCATGGGATATTTTTTTTGAATTATTTTATGGATTCCTTCAGCAGAAGGGTGTGATTGCGTATCTATTACATACTTTATTATAGCTATTCTCTGGGGAGTAATTCTAAAACCCTCATTGCGTAATGTATCCACAATATCTTTTATTTGCTGCATTGTTCTGTGTACACGTATGAACTACCAACACCTATTATTAAATGCAATCTATGAGTATAAATATTTGATATTACATGATACTTGGAATTAACTGATTATAAACCTTTAATAATAATGAATGTGATTAACGTGTACATATGTCAGAGAGTAAACCAAAAGGAGCTGTACCGAAAATTGTATCCTTGGAGGTTCTAGAAAAGAATGGAGTTAATATAGAACGCCTAAAAGAATTAATCACAAAAGGAGTCGGTGCAGAATTCACGACGTACTATTATTACACAATTCTTCGAATGCATTGTACTGGACTTGAAGGTGAGGGAATCAAGGAGATAGCAGAGGACGCACGCATCGAAGATAGAAATCATTTTGAAGCAATGGTTCCCAGACTGTATGAACTAGGGGGCGGCTTACCGCGGGATATAAGAAAGTTTGCAGACCAAGCGGGCTGTCCTGACGCTTACCTTCCAGACAATTGGGAAGATATCAATTCAATTTTGAAGGTACTATTAGAAGCAGAACAATGTGCAATTAGATCATGGGGAGAGGTTTGTGATATGACAGCTGGTAAGGATCCGAGGACATACGATATTGCACAGGCAATTATGCAAGAAGAAGTCGAGCATGAAGCATGGTTTATAGAGCTGCTTTCGAAGAGACCTTCTGGTCATTTTAGGAGAAGGTTTGTTGGTCAGTCCCCACACGTACTCGGGAACAAGGGAGTTTAAAACATCTTTAAGGAAATTGTCCTTGTGGCAATAAAGGATTGTGAAAGCTGGGTTGGCTTCAACCCATGGATTACTTTTTGATTAATTCTAACCCTACCAATGAACTTATTGTTATCGTGGTCACTTGTAATCTAAAATGAGGAACATATAGTCCTTGGATTGCTTGTTCTAAAGAATTCCTAAAAGCGTTAAAATCGATGTGCCATCGCTTACCAAAGCGCTAGGTCTTTTTACCTGTCAGTCATTTACCGTCTTTGAAAGGCGGATTATGTTATCTGTGTATGTCATATCAGCCACTTGCTGAGTAATCATGAACGTAGCTTCGTCATCCGTTAAAGCATACAGATATTTCATACTCCCTCTTACTGTCAAAATAATTCGTCAGTTCTCCGTGCGTCGCCAATATTCGGCTTTATTTTCTATTATGATTAATGCTTACACCCCTAACTTTAGGTAAGTAAAGTCGTGATCGCCTTAATTGTGTTTGTATATATGGTAACTATTATTCCATCTATTCCCCGAATAGACCAGAATAGATGAGATACCACGAGATTTAACTTACGCTCTCTCATGAGATTAGCAAGCTCCATTCCTCATCCATCTATGTTCTTTGCAATAGTATGAATTTGTTGCTTGGCAAGTATATCATGAAGCCTCGAGGGAGAATTGATAAATCAATGACCGAATGAATTCGAGAGAATTGATTAACTATGCGCCAATGCGATTCACCTAAAGAGATGTCGGGATAGTATCTATCAATTTATGAGTTAATCTGCAGATTCGTCTGAAAGTTCAGCCGTGTCCTACAAGCCCAACAATTACAAGAGTAAAATCTTTAGGGTTGAACTAAGGAGCGGGCCATCAAGAATATGTTTCTCTTTCTTTCCATCAGTCTTCTGATTGAATAATGCAGCCATTCTTTACCGTATGGTATGTATTCTGCAACCCTAAACCCCTTCTCAACTAGATCCTTTTTCAGTCCATCGCGAATTCCCTTTAGGAACTCAAATTCAAAATTTTTTATATTAGCTTTGGATTTCTTCCATAATTCGATTGTATATTCAATTAGTTTAGTATCGTGAGTTGCGATGGCGAATCTAAGAATGCCATTGTCTACATCTTCACTCCTCAAATTATGATTGTCAAATAGCGTTTCTAATAACTTAGAGTAATTTGAATTAATGTCGTCATTAGACTGAAATGCATATTGTTGCTTTTCCTTATATGCCCCCTTGACTAGCCTAACTTTACCGCCTGCTTCGATCAAATGTAAAAGATCACTTGCACTGCGCTTAAGTGTAGATTGGAGGACCACTCCTATATGGTCGTAATAATTGATCAGTGTGAGATAGATTTCTAATGTATCGTCGGTATATTTTGTAGATTCCATGTCAATCCAAACAAATTCTTCAAACGACTTTGCTACGGTAACAAGAGCTTTGAAGTTTTTTAAGCACAAATCATAACTGATTGATAATCCAAGTTGTGAGGGTTTAACAGATATACACCCTTCAATTTTATCTTCATACAATCTTTCTAAAAGTGTGGAATATTCTTTAATAGTTTGGCTTATCTTTTCCTCGTCAGTATAGTCTTCACCAAGATAATTCAAGATTGCCTTTTGTCCTTTGATATTGCAGGCTTTGGCTTCTGTAAGAGCAGCTTCTATGTCATGACCAGCAGTCCATTTCTTAGCTAGCCTGAGTAGCAGACGTTCCATTAGTAGATGATCATGACTTTGTGAGTGACTATGGTTGCTCTCCATGGACACATATAATACAGCATAGAGAAAATAGTTTGCGTCTAGACAATTCTAACTGTCTATTGCAATTATTTACAGACTTTATTTTTCAACGTCCAATTAAACTGATCCAAGGACTCGTAATTCCGCTCGGAAAGAATAATCGGATGGTTACGTATGAAGCCATCGACCACTCAAGATCTCAGCACCCTTAGCGCCAGCAATAATCATCGGTATTTATCTTTCGACATGATGTGATGCCCTAACCGCATATTGATAGATCAGTTCGCTCAGAATGTTGTCCAGAGGTTCCGTCCAAAGTCAAGTCCGCTAACTACCATTACGGTTCTAATTTATTAATTAATTTAGTTTTTTAGTTATTCCTATAATGACATATTTCAAAATACTCATCTCTCACGCCATATAGCCTTTGTTTTGGCTAGCAATACTAATCCGACTAGATATGCAAGCTGCACGGTGATTCCTAGACCAACAGACCATTCTTTTGGTGTTGGAAGGCCCATAGTATATTGCAATATAATTGAGGCGTGCGTCGTGGGTAACAGGTAAGCAAGGTAATGTAACGCCAAAGGTAGACGTTCTATTGAATAATAAACTGGCGGTATTACTGCCAAGATTACATTTACAAAAGAAATTACCTGTGTCGCGTTTCTCATATGTAGCATATGGGATGACAAAAAAAAGCCCATAGCTGACATGGCTCCCCATATTAATACAATATTTGATAAGAGCAGGGGTAGGTTGATAAGGGAAGTCCCAAAGGATGTAGCAAGCGCGGTAAGCACAATTAGAGCCGGCAAACCGAACAAAAGTTCGGAGAGAGCTAGTCCAGTCATGTAAGTTAATGGAGAAACTGGTGATGCAACAAAAACATCTTGAATCTTGTATTCTGTCTTGTAAAATGAGATATCCTGTCCAAGAGCAAGCCCATAACCTACCAGTGCCATGACTAGGCTTCCTGCAATAGCAAATTGGATATAATGGCCGTTACTAATCACAAATAAAACAAACAACAAAGAGAACGGGCTAATAGCAGTAAAAACCATCGACATTGGATTTCTACGAAGCCATAGAAAGCCTGTTAAGTAGGCTATCAAAAAGACTTGTTTGAATGCCAATAGTATTGTTTTCTGCACGTCCAATGTGTTATGATGAGATCATATATTTGATATTAATCTTTGAAAAGCACAATCCTCTCTCTAATAATAATCATTGTTCTGACGCTGCATCTCGTAATTCAGCTATCTTCTTTTCATTCCTTGAAAAGCCCATCAGATGACCTCTTAATAACTGAATACCTAGTGCTGGATCGACTCCTTTTGGGCACACTACACTGCAAGAGCCGGCGAAGTGACATCTCCAAATTCCATGCCTGTCATCCGCTATATTCAGCCGCTGAATGGATGAGTTATCTCTTGTATCCGCATAATACCTATATGCTTGTGAGAGAGCCTGAGGGCCAGGAAATCTAGTATCTGTCGCTACTGTAGGACACGCCGAGTAACATAAGCCGCACTTTATACAATAAGAGAACTGTAAATATTGATCAACGTCTTTTGGACTCTGTTTAAATTCCGATAACCTTGTTTCATCTGTGATATTTGCATTGTCGTTATGAATGAATGGAGCCATTTCCTTATGACGTTCAAAAAACTGTGAAAAGTCAGTAACAAGATCCCGTATGAGTGGAAAGTTTGAAAGTGGCTCACAGGTGATAGTACGACCACCAGACAATTCCGAAATCTTCGTATAACAAGCCAGTCTCGGAATTCCGTTAATCTTCATTCCACATGATCCGCACGAGGCCATTCTGCAGGAATATCTTATTCCAATGCTGCTGTCACTGTAACTTTTCGCAAAAAGAAGCGCGTCAAGTACCGTCATCCACCGCTGGACTGGTATTTCAAATGTATCGTAGCGAGGAGAGTCGTCCTTGCGTGCATTAGCTCGATACACATTGAGGATAACTGTTTTGTGAGTCAGCTCATTGTGTGTTGTATTATCTATTCTGCTATCATCTATTCCCCTATTTTTCTTTCCTAACATACGGATTTTCTTAATAAAAGGACCCATTAGCTATCCCAATCCCAACCCACTGGCCACGATTATAGTTCTGGTACCGTATGCAATGAGGGCTATTGTAGCGGCTATAGTAAATATGGTAACACCGTCTTCCCATGGTTTATTCTGTCGCAATTCTAATAATATAATTCTCAAACCATTAAAGCCATGGATCGCAACAAGTATAAGAATGGATTCAAGAAGTATTATGTATGGCGTATTGTGATAGTTTTTAATTACATTTTCATATACTAAGCTTAAGCTAAATGATGGCGTTATTAGACGCACTATGATGTGTACGGCTACTACGAACAAGGCCGCGATGCCCGTAATGTAGTGTATTTTCATTATTTGGCCTTCTTTAAGCATTGCTGTCATCCTTTTCTACTCGCCACCAAAGAGCACACTACTTCCATATAACATTGCTATAGCAGATAATATTAATGCAACCCATATCCCAGACTTTTGACGATAGTTAAGCGACATAGCATGATAAGGATAGTCAGGTCTCTCGGGGCTCCCGAGTCCTTTACCAGCGTGCGTAAATATCAATCTTATACCGTTGGTAGAATGAAAGGTGCTAGTGCCAATTACCAATATCAAGAAAATATGTCCCCATGGAGTTTGAGTTAGCTCTAACATAGCGTTCCAAGCATTTTCGCCGCGAACCAGCGAGCTGGTTTCGTATATATGACCTACAAAATATACCAACAGGAATACGCCAGTTAATCTTTGTAGCCAGTAAGATATGCGTTCCCAGCCGTATCTAGAAGGATTTAGCCACCCCTTTAGCCCTTCGCGATTATCACGGTTATCATTTTTTTCCCTTGTGGTTTCCATCAATACTTTCTCTCCATTGGAGCATATCTTGTGAACCTTACAGGATGCCACGCCAATTTTGGTCCTTGTGTACCAAGGTAGGCGAGCGTATGTTTGAGAAAATTGGTGTCATCTCTTTTCATGTAGTCGATCCTCGCATGTGCGCCTCTCGATTCGCGACGGTTAAAAGCACCTGCCAACACTATTTCAGCAATTCTCATCATAGAGTCTATCTCCATCACGTTTATGAAATTTGTATTATATTCAGTTGCTTGATCATCCACATGCCTCCATGCCTGCATTTTTAAATCTCTTACACTCTTTAAACCTTCACCTAAATCTTTTTCAGATCTAAATACATGTGCTTTAGCATCCATGATATCAGTTAATTCCTTCCTGATTTCGTATGGATTTACCTTCCCTCTGCCCCTAAATAAACCATCATAAATTCTTTTTTCTTCTTCTATGATCTGCTGTTCGGGAATCGATGAAGCAGTGCTCCTGTGGTTTAAGGCATACTCTGCAGCTAGCTTACCTGTTATCTTTCCCCATACGAGGCATTCAGAAGTAGAATTTGCTCCTAGACGGTTGGCACCATGCAAACTATTACATGCAGCTTCACCGGCAGCCCATAACCCTTTCATTTCAGTCGCACCGTTAATGTCAGTATGTATCCCTCCCATCATGTAGTGACAGACAGGCCTGATCTCTAATGGTTCTCCAATGACGTCAATACCGGAAAATTTGATCCCAATTTCTCGAATTCCTGAAAGACGCTGCTTTATATGCTCGTCTCCGAGATGTGTAAGGTCGATTTTCAAACAATCGACACCTGATTCGTGCTTAAAGCCTCTACCTTCCTGAATCTCTGTCATCATGGCACGGGAGACTACGTCTCTGGATGCAAGTTCAAGCTTCTCTGGTGCGTATTTTTTCATAAACCTCTCCCCCTTATTATTAATTAGATAACCACCTTCTCCTCTTGCGCCCTCCGTAATCAATATTCCAGATGGCAAAATACCTGTGGGATGAAATTGAACAAACTCCATATCTTTTAAAGCGAGCCCGGCACGATATGCCATATCTAAACCATCAGGTGTGGAAGAGTAGGCGTATGTAGAGAAACTGTAAATTCGTCCAGCTCCGCCCGTACAAATTATTCCTACAGGTGCTGTGAACTTAAAAAAGTTCCCAGTCTTCATCTCTATAGTAGTAACACCACGAAAATGATTTGCGTCGCTAAGAATAGAAGTACAGAACCATTCATTATAAAAGTGGATGTTATCGTATTTGAGGCAAGTGTCATAAAGAGTCTGCATCTCGTAAAATCCAACTTTGTCCTGGGCATATGTTGCTCTTGGATATGAGTAACCACCGAATTTACGTTGGTCGATTCTACCGTTTTCTCTCCTAGACCATGGCATTCCCCAGTGCTCTAACTGGTAGATTTCAAGAGGCATGCTTTTCACAAGTAGCTCAGCAACGTCCTGGTCAGCAAGAAAGTCACTGCCTTTAATGGTATCATAAATATGGGATTCTTGGTTATCACCCTCTTCTTCATAGATGACTGCTGCTGTTCCACCTTCTGCAGAAACTGAATGGGAACGCATGACCTGTACCTTTGAAACTACAGCAATATTCAAGCTCGAATCTATATCCGCAGACGAGATTGCCGCTCTTAGGCCTGCTAACCCGGACCCAATTATAATAATGTCATAAGGAACAGTATCAGTCAGGTATGTTATCACCTCTTGCCACATCTTGGTATGATATTTTCAGAAAAACCTCTACAGCCATTCCCGTTGATGATATAATTCTATGCTTTATATATCATCAACTAGTGAGCAGCGTTGATATTCATATTTCTAGGCTATATGACCCATTCCCGTTCAAGAATAGTCACATTCAAATAATCTCCCGCTGAAACTAGTAGTGAGGTAAATTATCATTTCAAGGAAAAGGCATACTAAGTCTGACAATGATATGGCGGGACAAGGGTCAGGCAAAAAAGTAACAGGGAGAGTGTTAACTAAATCTGAAGAGATTAGTATTCGCCTTGCCACACTTGTGGCAATCTTGGAAGAGAAGCGAATTATCAACAAGAAAGAATATGAGAGCACCGTAGCAATGCATCTACATGAGTTTTCTAAAGCTACTGCATTCGAAGAATTGAATGAGGAAATTTGATGACTTCACACTCCGCTATATAAAAAACGACAATTCTTGACAGGTGGCGGGATGTGACATCCGAGGACTATTAATTAACGTCTAAACCTGAAAACGCTTAGCACCTCCTTGCTGACAAACTATTTGCATAGTAATAATACCCGAGAAAATCAAATTGAAGCGCCGGGAGAGGGATTTGAACCCTCGCGACCTTTTAAGGTCACAAGCTACCAGGAGATAAATTTTCCAGGCTTGCGCCCTCCCTGGCTAGGCGACCCCGGCTATAGCTGTGCTACTTTAAATCTATATATTAACGATTGTTGTTGCGGCAGACGTATGGATTACAATACTCGTTCCATCAGCTTCTATTCGCTGGATTAGTATTAAGTCAAACGCCAATACCATCTAGTAATTTACCCGATAGCAAATCATATTTATATATCGTTGAATGTCCAAGTTTTATCTTATGCTCTTCTACGTCAGACCGGAATAAGAAACAAGCTCTGCATTTAGCACAAATCCAAATCATCTTTAGGTCATCGGGATGCATTTTCGCTGATAACAGTATTCTGATACCATATAATTTAAGTGGTAGGTAAGCAAGTCATATTCAATTTATTTGATGTTTTATGATGAATTAACATGTGCTTTATTTTTGAGGTACACCTTTATATTCAATTTTTCGAATTATGATGAGATTCAACCCTAGCTAACTATGTTGAGAATTATCACAAGACAAAGCTAAAAATAAGGATTAGAATAAACGTCTTTTATATTATGGGCAAACAAGGATTTTCGGAAAAGTGTAACAACGGAAATCATCTCGATTGCAAAGATTGTATGTGCAGTTGTCATATTCCAGGCACAATGGCTCACCTTGCAAAGAACGTGGCAATATTAGAAAAAAGGACACCAGGTCTTGGCGAATCTCTTTAGTTTTTTTACATTTTTTAAGAACGTTTGTTCTCTATTCGAGATTGGTTTTTGGATAGTGCTTTGATGCTATATTGTCGTCATTTGAACGCCATGCCTTTGGATAAGTGCCTGGTTTCATAATAATTCTCTTCATACTAAAAGCTACACCCTTCACATTCTGTTCTATTTCTTCTCTAGTCATTGCTGCTTCCGCTAATCCAATTATTTCTCCTTTAAGGGTATATACGCCGACAAGTTCACACTTCTTTAAATCTTTTGGAACTGCAATCAAGCCGGGGACTGCTAACTGTGCGCCATGACATAACGCGTCTACAGCAGTATCTCGGATAACGGCGGCCCGGATCCCTTCCAGACAATGTTCAACAGGCCTTATCAGACTTCGAAGTTTTTGATCATCGTTTTTTTCCTTATATAACTCAAATGCATCAGCCAAGTCATGAAGCCTTACTAAGACATCTCCTTCTGAGAGGTTACTCACCTGGGTTCTTCTCAGTTCCACCATTGTTGCGCCAGGACCTAGAACTTCTCCTATGTCATAGATTATTTTTCTAATGTAGGTACCAGCTTGACAAATAAAGCGCAACAATACAAGACGATCATGTTCCTCTAGCTTTTCAGATTGATAGATTGTTCGGATGCGCGTAGCCCTTTTTACTGAAGAACGTTGAGGTGGTCTCTGGTAGATATCTCCAGTAAAGCCTTTAATTACCGACGTTAAACTTTCATCAGCAATGTTTGCATGTAATCGCGCTAATGCATAGTATTCTTTGGGGCCTAGGAGCAATACTGAAAGTGCTTTAGTTCCTTCGCCAAGTCCAACAGGCAGAAGCCCTGTTGCGTATGGATCCAGGGTGCCACTGTGTCCTGCCTTTTCAATATCCAAAATCCTCTTAACCCATGCCACTACCTCATGGCTTGTTGGACCGCCTGGTTTATCAATCAAAATCAGGCCATAATCGAATAAAGAAGATATTGGTCTTTTATTTGGATAATGACCATAGGCATCATTAGTAATGTCATCATCCAACTTTAGCAGGTTTCTTAGTTGCGGGAATATCAAGTCGATTAATACATCTCAGTATTCTTTATTAACTGCTAAAATATAAGATGCCTTATTATAATCTTTGAAATCTTAACCAATGAATCAAGGTCTACCAAATCCGTATTAAGAGAGAAGTCAAACACGTTCAAATCTTTACCAAAGTTGAAACCATATAATTTGCGATAGATGTTTTTATTCTCGTCATCTCTCATCTTTATGATCTTTTTTGCTTGCAGAAGGCTTAAATTGTCGCGTTTAGCCATCCTTTTTGCGCGGTTGTCTTGAGAACCTTTTAGCCAGAACTTAATAGCATCCTGAACTAACCATGGAAGTGTATAGCTGGTAATAACGGCCTTTCCTAGTCTTGCTATTTCAACAAGTTTTTGATCTACTTGCTTATCAAAATATAAATTTGCTTTTCTCTCTGCCATAAACTTTTTCGCTTGCTCTGTATCCCACCAATCGTTCCCTGAGATCGAGTATCCTCTGTCGCCAGCCAACAACTTTAGGATATCGCCTCCATTGTATACTTTAAAGTCAAACTCCTTCGCAATCTCTGCAGCTATGGTTGTCTTTCCCACAGCTGGCCAGCCAGAAATCACTATGCTGGTTTTTTTATTTTCGCAATTAGCCGTCATTTGAGGTCAAACCCACTTCATTTTTCGCACAGCACCTTGACCATACCCGATACAGCCTGCTCTATCTCATTATCGTTATTCACAATGGCAATAAAAGGAGAACCAGTCAAAATAGAACTGGACGCAATCATTACTCTTAGAATATCTAGCTCATCTTGAATATCTTCAACAGCCACGATATCCCTAAGCCGGGATTTGTCACTTTTTCTCCTATTAACTATTTCTCCAGCCTCTGCGATGACCATGAAGAAGTGAGTGGGTTTGATGATGTCAAGTAGATACATGGGAAGACCTGGGTAGTATCCTTCAATTGTCTTTATAAAAAGGTGTGTATCGATAATCACAATACTATCCTCTATTTCTGAAATTCTCTTCGCAGCCTTCTCTTGAAGATCCCTCTGCTTTCCCAATGACATCTTACGCAATTCATCTCTGTTTTTAACTCCCATTTTATGGGCTTCTTCAAGCATCACGGTTCCAAACACTGCGATTGTCGCGTTCTTTCCTTTCTGTTTAAGCTGCTCAATAGCTAGAGATATTACACTAGACTTCCCTACACCTGGTATTCCCACTATTATTACGCGTTTGTTATTGTTATTTTCTACCAAGAATGGCCGCCAGTTTAGGCATGTGTGTGTCTACCTGCTCTTTAATGAGTAAGTTGTAGTAGTTCACTAGAATATCCACCATCAACAGAATACCAATTCCCGAACCAAAGACATTCAATACATTTGATGCTGATGCCAATAGGCCTATTATAATGGAACCCAAAATTGTAACTGATGGAATATATTTGTTTAGTAAAACTTCTACTGATCCTTCAGAACGCCTAAAGCCAGGAACCTGAACGTCTGCATCCAGCAAATTCTTCGCAGCCGATTTAGCTGACAGGCCACCGAGTTCAACCCACAGTCTACCAAAAACCGTTACAATAGCTGTAAGAAACGCGACATAGGCTACAGCGCGTACGGGATCCTGGGTTGCGGCATCCAAGCTTTGGGGAGAAGTTATATAATAGAGTAAGCCTCCAGTCGGGGTCTGGGGTCTAGCCGGATCAAACTGAGCTACCCAATTGAAAACAGGGTTGTCATTTTGAGGATTATAATTAGCCCATAACATCTGCCCCATAAAGACAGCATTAGCGAGGAGGGCGGACGATAAGATTACAGGTATGTTGGACGTATATAGCAATTTGATTGGATACACTGCAGTAAATCCCCTGTATTTTGTTGATACAATTGGTATATCTATATGGATCCCTTGCACATAAACTAAAACCAACAACACAACCGCAGTTATTATAAGACCGAATACGCTCGGAAGTTGACCTGATCTAAAGAACGTATCTCCAATATGACCATTGGTGGCGGAGTTAATGATAAATGGAAAAATACCCACAGGGCCATCTTGAGCAGGCAGCGGACTAAAAACACTCCAAAGGATTCCCTGCGCTACGCCAGCCATGATAAATAGACTAATGCCTGAGCCTAATCCCCAACCTTTTTGAACTAATTCATCGAGCAACATAACAATTATACTAGATCCTACCAGCTGGCTAACCAGGATCACTATAAACTCTGGTCGTGCAACGAGATGACCATAAACGCTTGTCCCATAGAGCGAACCTTCGGCCATAATTACGATTATTGTTACTATTTTTGTGGCTGATGTAAACAAAGACCTATCATCAGGATTCTTGAAATTGAGTTTTAGGAGATCGGAACCCTTAAGCAACTGCATAAGTAGTCCCGCTGTCACTATTGGACCAATTCCAAGCTCTAACAGTGTGCCTTGCTGTGCTGCGAAAATAACCCTCGCAAAGGCCAGAAAATCGAATTTTGGATCACTCGTAACACCATATAGTGGAATTTGTCCCATAATTAGATAAGCAAATAGAGCAATACCACTCCAAACAAATTTCTCTGTAAGAGTGATCTTCTTCTTTGGTTTCTCTACTTGAGGAATATAGGCGGATACTTTTTTAATTACCCGCCTTAATACACTTTCACTATCTGTCGTGTTCACTCGAAATTACCTCTCCTCCAACAGCCTCTATTCTTTCCTTGGCGCTCTTTGATACATTAGCCACCCTTACTGTAAATGCTCCTGTAGGTCTACCTCCGCCAAGCAGCTTGTCATAGCCAAGGGAGGTCAAGTCCAAAATAACTTTACCATTATCGTCGACCTTCCCATGTTTAGCGAAAACTGAGTCTAAATCTTTTATGTTAACCCATCTTTGGACTATATTACGATTAAAGGAGTTAAACGGGTCATGACCAAAATGATTTGGCTCTTCAATTACGGTTCGAATCCAAAAGTGTTTATGCTTACCAGCTTGTCCCACTCCTCCTCGGGCGCCTGCTTGTCTGTGCTGGCCGACCTGACCCCAGCCGCAGTAACGACTGCCTCTTTGTCTTCTACTTTTTCTAAATCTAGTAGCCATAATTATTGTTACATTCTCCATATATTAGATAGGGACGTGTTTTAAAATGACGATGTCACCTTAAATAAGTCTTTTGCTGCGTTCATAGCATATTCTTTACCAGCTGAATCAGTTCTTGGTTCTCTCCGAGGATGCCTTTTTGAGAATATTGAGTCTTTGTTTTTCGTCTGAATCCGCCTCTTGGCGGGGCTAATGCGAACCAGGGTTTGATGCTCTTTAAGTTTGACAAAGTTGTTATTTTATTTTCAGCGATAGCAACTGCCAACTCGTCGATATTTTTATATTCCTCTGGCAGATCAGAATCCCTAATTGGTTTGTAGCCGTTTTTCCTTCCTTTCTTTTCCAACAATTCTTTGACGAAGCTTGCGTCAACTGAAGTCCAGGCAACGATATCTTTAACTTTTCTTAGCATGCCCAATGTCTCTGAATTTTCTGCTATGATAGTTGCTCGAAATTTTTTAGCGAGATTCAAACTGTCCAACGTTGTTTGTGCCCAGGCGGGGATGTTTACTGTTCCCCTGATTCTTACTACTAGATATGCCATTCTAATTCTCATCAACCTGTGACGTAGGTACTTCTTAGAGCATTGAATATTGCCTTTGAAGTAGAAGACATTGTATTAGTTGAGCCAAAAGATTTTGTCCAAGCGTCCTTCAACCCTGCCAGTTTGAGAAGGCTCCTGATATTTTCTCCGGCAACTAAACCAAGCCCCCGTGGACCGGGAATAATCTCTACACCTACGCTACCCCCCTTCCCTCGAACTTTAAATGGAATGGAATGAAGCTGGCTGCACCTACATTCCCAACTTCCACAGCCTAATTTTACTGGAATAACATCAAGATATGCTGCATTGGTAGCTTTGTCGATGGCGATACGCATTTGGGAAGCCTTGCCCTTACCAATCCCAAACCATCCACCTTCATTCCCTACCGCAACTATAGCAGCAAAACGTGTCATTTCGCCAGCATCAGTCTGCTTTTGAACGATACCCACATGAACCACCTGACTTTTGATGTCGGGAAGTAAATGTCTAACAATTTCAGCTTCTTGGATTCTCATGCCATTTTCATAGACCTGATCCATTGAATTGATTTTGCCGCTAGCAACTTGAGAGCCCAATGTAGTACGGGGCTTCCACTCTACGTGATGTTCCTGCTGTCTAGAGGGCCGACTCAATTCTATGTTTACCTCGTTTAATACACGACTTCAGTTGATATTCCTTCACATGTTTATTTTTTATCATCGTTCCTTTCTCCTAAATTAATTTATTAGTATTTCGCATCAAGTTATCTGATATGCTATTTCTAGTTGCTTCAAAATGCGACGGATAATCTTCAGGTTCTAATCCATCTTTCAATAGTAGTGAAAATCTGATCTTATATGTTTCTTGATCCTCTTTTAAAATTTTTGCATATTCAGCAATATGCTTACCTCTTATACGTTCATCTGTAGGGTAAATATCTTCAGACACTGGGACGTTAAATCCGGCATCGGTTATGCCTTTCAAAGATGCTGCGATACGTGACGTAAAGGCATCTTTCCCCGTATACAGGATCGCGCTAGTCGTTCCCTTTTCCATCGATTTTTTGCCCAAAAGGAAACCGATCAGGTAACAAGCAGGTAAACTATTCATTGAACCCTTCCAGCCGTACTTTTTTAGTTCTCTACTGTGAACAGAAGAAATAACAACATCTCCAGCGAGTGTGGGTTTTAAAACCTGACAAATAACATTCTGGTCGCTGATCTTGACTGTTATAAAAGAGCTCCTGCTGATGAGCAGTGCTTCCCGTTTTCTATAGTTGGTTTTCTTTTGTCTGTTTCTTTTTAGCATAGGACGATAACTCATAGTTAACATTCACCATTTACTCTCGGCAATTACAAGCAGGCAAACAATACTTAGCCCTTATAAACGTTTTAACGGTTTTTATTTCTACGTTTGCCATATCCTGCTTCTGATTCTGTTTCTTTTGGTCGTATTGTATAGTTATTGCCGGCTGGAGCATTCAATATACTTCTAACCCTTTGAGTAGCTATTAAGGCGGCAAAAGCACCTCCACCGATGCCATTATCTATATTTACTACGGCTAGTCCAAACGTGCAAGTCTGAAGCATAGATGCAAGGGCCGCAACTCCATCTGAACCGAATCCATAACCTACGGATGTAGGCACACCAATAACAGGAATATTTACCATTGAAGACACTACAGATGCCAGAGCGCCTTCCATCCCTGCCACAACAACTATAGCACTAACCTTATCTGACATCATTTCTTCTAATGCGGGAAAGACTCTATGGATTCCAGCAATTCCCACATCATAGCTCAAAATTGTTTCGCAACCCATTGCCTTTGCAACCAATCGAGCCTCCTCTGCAATACCTATGTCAGAGGTCCCAGCTGCCAGAATACCTATTTTTCCGCCTCCAACTCTAGATATTCTTTTACCTGACGAACTATCTGTGACCAAAATAGTCGTACTTTTCTTTCCAATTTCAATGCTGAGGTTCTTCTTCCTCAGGATATTACAGAGCTTATGTATATGTCCGACCTGAATTTTGCTAACTACGACCTGTTTATTTCTGCTTAGTGAAGCCAGGACAATCCTTAAAATATCTTTATATTCCTTCCCCTTGGCGAAAACAACTTCAGGCACTTCCTTCCGAATTTCTCTATCTATATCAAGCTGAGCAAAATTATTACCAACCAGTTTAATGGAATCGATCGAAATTTGTCTTTGCACTTCATCTATGCTAAGTTCGCCACTCGAGTATTTCTCCAACAGAGTCCTTATATTCATTTATTAACACATTTAATATTAGTAAAAGGTCTTTCAGTCAGATCGGAAGGCATTTATCGCATCCTTGATACTGTTTGCTCCTTGGTTGAAAATATTCTCTTCAAAGCTATCAAGCTTGAGTTCGATGATTTTCTCTACTCCATCAGCACCTATCACTGCTGGCACTCCTATACACACATCATCGGCTCCATATTCACCCTCTAATAGGGCCGATACAGGGATTACCAACTTTTTGTTTTTAAGAATGGCTTCAACCATAGTTGCGATGGCATTTCCCGGAGCAAATACAGTGGCACCTTTTAGTGAGATGACTTCAGCTGCCACTTTTTTTGTATGTTCAAATATGTCTTTTGCCTGCTCACCTGATATAAAATGGTTAAGCGGTATGCCACCTATGGACGAAAACCTAATCAGCGGTAGCATATTCTCACCATGTTCACCGATCACCATTGCTTGGATGGAATGTCGAGATACTTTTGTAGTCTCTTGGATGAAGTTTTTGTACCTAGACAAGTCAAGCATTCCACCCATTCCCATAACTCTATTTTTGTTAATACCCGTTGTCTTCAAAGCCAGATAAGTCATTGGATCAAGCGGATTAGTTACGACAATTAGTTTGGAATCTTTAGCATATGCTGCAATTTTTGAGGCGACATCTTTCACTATGTCAGCATTTATCTTCAGGAGGTCCATTCTAGTCATTCCGGGTTTTCTTCCCATACCTGCAACCAGTACGACGATCTCAGATCCTGTCATATCCTCATAATTATTCGAGCCTCGACACATACAATCTGAACCTCTCTCGGATAATTGATGATTAATGTCCATGGCTTCCCCTTGCGGAAGACCTTCGACAATATCAAGCAATAAGATGTCGTCTAATTCTCTTAGACCACAGTTTAACGCTGCGTAGGCACCAACTTTACCTGCGCCTATAATAGTAATAGTCATTCGAAAATGTCAAAGAGTTCGATTACTTATAAGTTTACCAAATACAGGTTAGAAATTTTAGCGTACCAATAGCAGGTACCCGGGAGCCGCGCTAAGGCAAATGTTATAATGACTCATACAGACCCTTTTTCCATGTAAATATGACAAGAATTGCCATAATTGACTCCCAGATAACCGGTATCTCAGGAGATATGCTACTATCATGTTTGATAGATGCGGGGGCGAATAAAGATAAAGTTATCAATGCAATTCTTACATGTCAAAATTTTCTAAAAGGGAGTAGGATAATAAGTGCAGGTTTTGTCAAAACAGTTTCCCATGGTTTCAGTGCAACGCGATTTAGGTTCGAATATAGGGATAGTGCTCGTACGCGTCGAGGAACGGAAATGTATAGAGCACTTGCTTTATGCTGTAATTCTTTAGACCTAGAACAACGCACAAAGATGTTTATCTTAGATTCATTCAAGACGATTATTGTAGCTGAGGCCTTCATTCACGGTGAAGAATTCAGCAATGTTCATTTACATGAAACTTCGAGTATAGATACGTTTGCCGATCTTGTGGGTTGTGCAATTGCCTTACAGGATCTTGGGCTTTTTGAATGTCGGATATTTTCAACAGGGGTCGCGATAGGAGGTGGAACATTAAAATTTTCTCATGGAATTACAACCAATCCAAGTAATGTTATACTAGAAATTTTCAAGGGGAAGTCATTTATCCTTGTAGGGGGACAGTCCGAAGGAGAACTAACTACTCCAACAGGTGCTGCAATGCTTGTTAATTTAACCTCGGAAAGTGTCAGTTACTATCCAAGTTTTTCCCCGCAAAGAATAGGCTACGGTGCTGGACATAAAAAATTAAAACAGACGCCGAACCTTTTGAGACTGGTAATTGGCAGCTCATCGTTATTTGTAAAAACAAATACGGATATCGTCCATGTAATAGAAACTAACATCGACGATATTTCCGGCGAACTCATAGGAAATTTGATAATGCTATTGACAGAGGCCGGGGCTAAAGACGTGGCGGCGATACCAGGCATTTCTAAGAAAAATAGACCAATGCATCTTCTAAGAATCATAGCCGATCAGAGTCAGATTAACGGCATTTTAGATATACTATTTAAAGAATCTGGCTCGACAGGCATACGGATCCATGAGACCCAGCGATTTATTCTTCCAAGGTCTGTCATTACGGTTCCGATCAATATATTCGACAACCATTTTAATATCCATGTAAAGATAGCAAAAGATACTAGTGGTAATACTATAAATATAAAGCCAGAATTTGAAGATGTTAAGATTATATCTTCAAGGTTAGGGATCACATTAAAAAGGACGATGGATCTAGTGAATGCAGACGTCGTACAAAATATAGGGAGAATGTAAGGCATCTTGTCTGGTAAACCAGCTGAAAATTTAGCTAAATTGGTGGATTGGTTTATAAGTAATACTGACAAGGCACTTGTTGCTTTATCTGGGGGAGTAGATAGCGCCGTTCTAGCTTTGGCTGCAAAGACGGCATTTGGGAGTAATGCTTTATCCATCACTGCTAATTACAAAACACTTTCATCGGAGGAGTTGTTTACAGCAAAAAGAATAGCAAAGGAAATTGCTATTAAACACAGAGTAATCGAGTACAATGAATTAGAAAATTCTGAATTTACAAAGAATGATGAGCTACGGTGTTATCATTGTAGAAAAGAATTGGGAGAGCGACTTATGCATGAGGCAAATAAATTTGGAATAAAACTTGTTGTTGATGGAACGAATTTAGATGATTTGAAAGATTATAGACCAGGAATTAAGGGATTAAGGGAGAACGGTGTTAGGAGCCCTTTCATCGAATTAGGGTTCGAAAAGTCTGACATAAGAGCAATTGCACTATATGCCGGAGTATCTATTCACGATAAGCCGTCTAATGCTTGTCTTGCATCAAGGATTCCACGAGGATCCCAGGTCACTTATGAAAAGGTTGGTAGAATTGAAAAATCCGAAATTTTAGTCAAGAGTACATTTAACGTTCGGCAGGCGAGGGTAAGAGATCATGGAGATATCGCAAGAATCGAAGTAGGAAGGGAAGAACTAACGAGATTATTTGATGTTGATAAATTGGCAATACTGGACTTTAAACTCAAGGAACTTGGATTCAAATTTGTGACGATTGATGCTGTGGGCTATAGGACTGGCAGCCTAGTTGTAATTGATTGATATTTTGATCATGGAATTAATGAAATGGAATATGAGCAGTATTAAAATGGATTACTAAGCCCGGTTATTGCTAGAGAAAACGAACTTACCAAGATGTAGTCGTCACTTGTTATTTATCTTCCGAAAGCACATGGCATTTTAACTCAGTAATGGTCGTCACCACTACTACCATATATGGCTTATCTACCGAATGCTGGCCTGTATTTAGCTCACAGATCTTCATTTTGATCAATAAAGCATAAGTAATTGTATATCAAAATACGCTGTGTTTCGCTTTTCTGATTAAGAATGAAAAAGGTTTACCAAAGACTTGGCTTTTAGATATATAAGGATCTGAAGAATTCTCCTGAAATAATAGCTGCCATCTTAATTGATTTGGATAATCGTATAACAACAACTGAAAGAGTATTTCTTGCGGTTGTTGTTTTTTGTTTTTATTGAAAGCATTAATATTCTCAATTTTCCACTCATTTGTACATATGTCCAATACATCTATTACATCAGTTCCAAATATCGGGGACAACGCACCTGATTTCGAATTGCCAGACATTAATATGAAAATACAGAAATTGAGCGATTACACAGGAAAGGATATAGTACTTGCATTCTTTCCAGCTGCCGAATCTCCTGTTTGCACAAAGGAAATGTGTACTTTCAGAGATTCGCTTGGTGAATTAAAGAACTATGGAGCTCAGATAATAGGCATATCAGTCGATGGACCTTTCGCCAACAAAATATTTACCGAGAACCGCCACCTAAACTTTCCACTATTAAGTGACTATAGGCGTGAAGTAATAAACAAGTACGGGATTGTGATGAAAGATCTTGGTCCTCTAGAAGGTTACAAGGCGGCTAAACGGTCCGTCTTCATAGTTGATCATAACGGTAAAGTTCGTTATAAATGGGTATCCGACAATCCTCTAATAGAGCCTAATTATCAAGAGGTTAAGGACGCTCTCTTAAGACTAAAAGAAACTAACAATAGGCAAAAGTAAGCCTAGGTGTTTGTGTTTCTTTTGTCAAGCACATATTGTGTCTGATCCACTCTCACTTTACTCTATTATAGCAATTGTATCATATCTGGCAACAGTTGATCCCTCCTTCGTCCTTATTTCTTTGATGTTGCCATCTCTGTGAGCCTTTACTGCCACCTGCATTTTCATGGATTCTAGTATCACTATTGCATCACCTTTTTTGATCGAAGAGCCAGCTTTTGCCAAGATAGAGACGACTCTTCCGGGAATCTGGCTAGTCAAATTATTTTCTCCTTTGCTAAAACTTGGGTGAAATTTTTCAAGTATCTCAGTAAGTTTTGAATGTTTCTTTACCGTCAGAACTTGACCATCAATTATTGTTTTAATTTCTGAGCTGCTCCACTGAAGGATTTTGGCATAATGAAATGAGTGGTCTAGCATAAACTCCATTTCATCGGTACTCGATTTTAAAAGTCTGATGTTGTGCTCTTTTCCATTTATTTTTATCAAAACAGACTCTCCTCCAACAGTACGTATTAGCTCGCCATCTAAAACAATAGCCTGATCGCCTACTTTAAATTCCATTATTAATTCCCCTACCAGTATTTTTCCATTTCGATTTTTGTAAAGGAGGTCTGATTGTACCACTACCATTACCCTTACCTTTCTTAACAAATTGTGATTGCAAAAGGATTGCCGCAATAGCTGCAGATGATGCTCTCTTTGACTGTTCTTTTGCATCTTCATTCATTTTATCCATTAGTTTAAATCTCTCAAGATAATCTGTGGAGAGCTCTCCATTGATAAAATTTTGCTCTCCCATTATTGTCTTGTATAACGGAATTGTTGTGTTAATTCCTTCAATAGTAAATTCTTGGAGAGCATTTCTAGTCCTTATTCGTGCTTCATCAAAGTCTCTACCCCATGCGATTAGTTTCGCAACTAAAGAATCATAATATGCGGATACAGTACAGCCTGGATATAGATATGTGTCAACTCGAATTCCAGGTCCGTAGGGGATGTTACAGTTTGGAACAGGACCAACAGATGGTGTAAACTCGTAGAAAGGATCTTCGGCGTTGATCCTGCACTCGATTGCACATCCATGCATTTTTAGGTCTTGTTGCTTGAATGAGATTTCTTCACCCTGGGCAATAGCGATTTGCAATTTTACAAGATCGATTCCACCTGTAACCAATTCTGTAACTGGATGCTCGACCTGTAACCGAGAGTTGATCTCAATAAAGTAAAAGTTACCATCTTGGTCACGCAGGAACTCTGCTGTACCTGCGTTAAGGTAATCGACTGCAACCGCTGCCCTAACTGCTATTTCACCAATTTTTTCCCTAGTCCGTTGATCTACGACAGGTGAAGGTGACATCTCAATAAGCTTTTGGTGTCTTCTTTGTATGGAGCATTCACGTTCAAACAAATGTCTTGAATTTCCATGCGAGTCTCTAATCAGCTGAAATTCAATATGTCTAATCCTTTGCAGATTCTTTTCAACAAAAAGTGCGGCTTTTCCAAATGCTGCTTTTGATTCAGCAGATGCCATTTCGAACTCTTGCCTTAACTGCTTCTCATCCTCGGCTAACCTAATACCTCTGCCTCCGCCGCCGAAGGCAGATTTTATGAGAACAGGGTATCCAGCATTGTGGGCGATATCAGCCGCTTTTTCAACATCGTCAACTACTCCATCGCTGCCTGGAACAGTTGGGACTCTTGCCTTTTTCATTACTGCCTTGCATTTCATTTTGTCGCCAGTGATTTCCATTGCCTCGCTCTTGGGCCCGATGAAGATTATACCATTCCTTTCACACATTTCTGCAAAATTTTCGTTTTCAGAAAGAAAGCCATAACCGGGGTGAATCGCGTCTGCTCCCACAGAATTTGCAATTTCGATAATTTTGCTCATATTAAGATAACTTTCTGAAGCGGGCGCTTTACCAATATGATAAGCTTCATCGGCCCTCTTTACATGAATTGACCTAGTATCCTCGTCTGAATATACTGCAATCGATTTTATACCTAATTCTTTGCAGGCACGTATTACCCTAAGAGCGATTTCACCTCTGTTCGCAATTAATATGCTGGATATTTTGTCGTTCGTCATTGAATTTCACTTTTATTATATGTTATCATTGCTGCTATAAGTTCATGTTGCCGTGTTTCTTCCACGGTCTAGTTTCCTTCTTAGTTGTTAACGCATCAAGAGCACGTATTATCATTGGTCTAGTTTCCATAGGGTCAATTACGAGATCAATGGTGCCTTTTTCTGCGGCTATATAGGGGTTCGCAAACTTGTCGCGAAATTCCTTTGCAAGTTTCTTTTTAGTCGCTACAGCATCTGCTGATTGCTTCAAGTCTTTTCTATGGATAATCGTAATCGCTGCTTCTGGTCCGAGCACGGCTATTTCTGCTGTCGGCCAGGCATAATTTATATCAGCTCTAAGATTCTTACTTCCCATAGCAATATATGCACCACCATATGCTTTACCGATGATACAAGTTATCTTCGGAACCGTTGCTTCGCAATATGCGGACAAAAGTTTGCTACCGTGTCTTATAATTCCATTGTGTTCCTGATCACTGCCGGGAAGATATCCAGGCGTATCTACGAGAGTAACAATAGGAATGTTAAATGCATCGCAAAACCTGATGAAGCGGGCTGCCTTAATGGATGAATTTATGTCTAGAGCACCAGCAAGGTACATCGGTTGATTGGCAACGATACCTACTGATCTGCCACCCATCCTTGCAAAACCAACAATTATGTTTTCCGCGAACAATTCGTGAACTTCCAAGAATTCGCCGTTATCCACTATTGACTTCATAATTTCCTTCATGTCATACTGCTGATACGGATTTTCGGGTAGAATACTTATGAGATTTGCATCGATTCTATTTGGGTCGTCTGTGCTCTCGATTGGCAAAGGCTCTTCTGCATTATTTTGTGGAACATACGACAATAACTTCTTTATTTTATCCATACAATCATATTCATTTTTGGCTACGAAGTGCGCGACGCCTGATTTTGTTGCATGGGTTTTGGCGCCACCTAAGTCTTCAAATGATACTTCTTGACTTAGGACTTCTTTTACAACTTCAGGACCAGTGACAAACATTTGACCGATATTTTCTACCATTATGACAAAATCTGTCATTGCTGGAGAATACACTGCTCCTCCTGCACAAGGTCCAATGCTTGCAGTAATCTGTGGTATTACTCCTGATGCCATCGTATTTCTAAAAAATATATCGCCATAACCGTCAAGACTCATTACACCTTCTTGAATTCTTGCACCACCGGAGTCAAGGATGCCAATGAGTGGCGAACCGGATTTCAAGGCATGATCCATAACCTTGGCGATTTTCTTTGCTGCCATTTCACCTAGTGATCCGCCCAGGATAGTAAAGTCATACGCATAAATGAAAACTTGGCGGCCATTAACTGTGCCAAATCCCGTAACGAGGCCGTCCCCATAGTATTTCTTAGTGTCAGGATCGTCGCCTCTATGGGTTACATACTTATCGATTTCTAAGAAACTGTTCTGATCCAAAAGGAGATCAATTCTTTCTCTAGCAGTAAGCTTGCCTTTTGAATGCTGAGCTTCAACTTTGTCATTACCGCCGCCGTTTTCGGCAAGTTTTTTCATATTGTACAGACGCTTAATCTTCTCTTCACTCATGGCCATGCATTTAATGGCATGGGAAACTTATATAAATTCATTACAAAGACACTGCGTGTTTCGTTATCTCATTCTAAACTTCTATCTATAAAAAATATGTTTTATTAATAAAGAAACAATGCGGATTATCCATCATTTGATATACTGGCTTAGGCTTATTCTCTCAATCCAGATCGTCCACCACGTGCTCTACGAAAATAGTTCATTCCAAGGTTGTAATTATCGAATAAAGATTGCAATGTCTCAAGTTCAGTCATAAGCCTTTCAATTTCTTCCTTGTTAGATCCATTGTTCTTCCGTAATTCCCGTAATTTCTCATTCTTTTCTATCAATAACTTACCTACATTCTGTTCATATTCACTGGACATGCTTTAGACGAAATTAGGGTTCCTTAGCAGATTTTAACTTTTGCCATAAATGTTGTCTTTTAATGACTGTCAGTATTTGTAGGCAATGGATGATTGCAGATAAAGCATTCTATATGGACTGCTTTGTTGCTTAACTAAACAAATCGGCAAAATATTGACTATTTCAATACAGCTTATCCCTAATTATACCCTAATTACACTTGAGTTGTCACTATGAAGGCATATATTTCTGCTGTTATTGATTGATAGAGTTATGCAACAAAGCAATACGTACGATCATAGACTGTACAGGACTGAAGAGTTTGATTTCTCGGCAGTACAAGATTTCATATATTAATATATTAATATCTTGAAGCTTTTCGCTATAACTTAAGATCCTATCCACCCAGCGTTTCTCATCAATGAATGGACTCTTCTATGTCCCGAATTTCATTCAACTACTACCGCTAAAAACTCTTTTCTCTTTATCTTTGTTTTCCAGGGCCTTTATATTTTTCTGATAATCTACCAGGACATTAGTGTTCTTCTCAAAAAAGGGAAATAGATTACGCCTGACCATTTCATTGTACCAATACTCATTATAGTGACTTATTGTGACAAATAGGAATTCCAGAAATGGCATGATCGGATAGCCTTGCGGCAGCATCTCTAATGCAATCTTTGCATCATCAGAATAGATCTTGCTCTTTTTCATCGTAAGTTCAAAACCCTTCTTTATGTCTCCCACATTTAATGAATAGTATAGAGGCCATGAAGGTATTTTAATTGAACCACTCCTTACAGCGTCTTCAATTTCATTCCCACAACCCACGCATTCGCCTGCCTTTGCCATACCCAGGTGGTAGATGTCGCCCAATGGCCTATGATTTAATGCCATATTTCTTCCAGCAGATCCCATTACTGCACGGTATTTCTTATAACATCCAATCATGCCTTCATCGGAGATAGACTCAGGCTTACTTTTCAACTTAGAATCAATATATTGACCAATCCTTGCATCCTTGAATCCCTCTTCAAATGTCTTTAATACGGAATCTCCCCCTCGAGAAATTTTCTCTCTGGCAATTTCAAGGATATATGGACTCATAAGCTTGTAATCGTCAAGGTATTCAAGATCTTCATCTTTGTCAATTATTCTGTCCATTGGTTCACTAAGATCAATCGCTATGATATGACCATCAATGATGGAATTTCTTGTATCATTAGGCACGTTTTCTTTCAAATAATCCGATGCCCCGTCGAATAATGCAGTAAAAACTGGAAATGTCATCTTGACGAAATTAGAATTTAAGATTCTGCCGAGCCTGTCTGAGAGTATTTCAGGTTTTGACAACCTTGATTTTATATCGTTGATATTGTGTTCATCTAAGGCGAATTCCGAGGAGCCGATCTCTTCTATGAATTTTTTTAACGTACCTGAAGGATTGGTATCAGAAGCGATCTTTTCATGCAGTGAAACAAGAAATCGTTTAGTAAACTCAGGGAATTCTTGTTCGGTCTTCTGCTTGTATTTGTTAAACTGCTTATATCCGGTTTCTCTAAGTAATATTTGCTTCAAAATAACTCTGCCAGATCTAGTTCCCATTAATGCAGATTTTGCGAAGACGGACTGGTCTTTGGCACTCATAAATATTCAGTTGAAGTAACGAGCAGCAAT
The DNA here is from genome assembly GCA_036522495.1 of Nitrososphaeraceae archaeon. GTDB lineage: Archaea > Thermoproteota > Nitrososphaeria > Nitrososphaerales > Nitrososphaeraceae > Nitrososphaera_A. The sequence goes on from DATDFS010000259.1 coordinate 29,483, forward strand.
TATTTAACTATTAACATAGGTAAGTACCCCAGCTGCTTAGCATTCTCATTCGTACAGTTAACTCAGCAACAATGATTCAGTTCTGCTAGAAAATTGTTTAATCGTCAGTACACCGGTAGTACCAAGCGATTTTTTAGCGGGAAGCCATTGCAATTCGCTCCTGCTCATTCTTTTTCTTTACTGCATGACTTGCCATATCATTATTTGCAGCCCTAATAATCTCATTAGCCAGGGCTTCCTCAATTGCCTGAGGGTTGGAGTATGTAGATTCTTTTACACCTTCAGCGATGAATCTAAGGGCAAGATCCACCCTTCTCAACGGTGCGACATCTACAGATACGTGATATACAACGCCGCCGTAAACGATACGGGTTGTGTCCTCATTAGGAGCAGCATTTTCAATTGCCCTTACCAGCAGATCGACAGGGTTCTTACTCGTCTCTACATATATAATATCAAGAGCAGTTTTGACTATCTTCATAACCCTCATCTTTTTACCACCCATTCTACCAGTATTCTTCGCATATCTCTTGCCAAAATGCATCATGTTATTTGCCAATCGCTCTATGATGTTTACTTCAGCTTTCTTCAACCTCTGATGTTCATGCCTTCCAAATGTAATAGGAATCACCCCTGCAGATCTTAAGGAAATTGCCCTTTGAAGGCCAGGATCCTTTACTTCAATCTTACTAGTATCCCATTTATTGAATAGTAATATATTTACGTGTTCTTTGCCACTCATTTCATTTATCTCCTAGGTTTTTCCTTTCTCCCGCGGACGAGTTCATTCAAAGACACGCCATTGACTTTGAAGACCTGCCACCTCACACCTGGTATATCACCCATTGCTCCTCCCATCGAACCACCAATCCCCTCCAGTCCTACTTCATCGTGTTCATCGACAAAGTTCAGGGCTCCATCTTTGGGGAGGAATGCGGTAACTGATTTACCATTTTTTATGAGCTGCACTCTAACGCATTTTCTGACTGCTGAGTTAGGCTGCTTTGATTCAATACCTACTTTCTCTAGAACAATTCCTCTTGCCTGTGGAGATCCTTCCAGTGGGTTAGCCTTTTTGTCAAGCATCAACATTCTTCGCTTGTAATATTTATTTGCCCATCTAGCACGATTTCTCTTTGCCCGAAGAACACGACCAGCAAATAGTCCAAGCGGTGATTTAGCCATTTACATATTCACCTGATTTCTGTGCATTGGAGATTGATCCTCACTTACTATTAAAACATTGGTTATTTGGAAGTATCGTTTTGCAAGCAGTCTTGCTTTTTCAGCATTTCTCCCTTCCCTACCCACGACAACCCCCTTTTTTTTAGCATCTACAATAACGACAGCCTGCTTTGTGCCATCAACCCTTTCATTCATCTTGACTTCATTGATCATATCGGAATTTAGGATATTGCGGATGAATTCAGATGGATCATCCGAGTATTCAACAAGTTCAACTTTTTTTGCTACAACGTTTTGTAACTGTCTAATCGTTGCCCCACCCTTGCCTATTGCGAGACCCATCTGGCCCTTATTGACAATAAAAATCACCCGTTCCATCTTATCATCTACAATACAGTCTCTAGCAGTAGCACTCGTAATGCTCTGAAAGAGAGATATTAGTCTTAGTTCATCAGAAGTTAGCTTTATCTTCTCCGTCATCATCGACAACCTCTAAAATAGTTGTGATATTTGCATTTGGATAGCATCAAATAACAATTCATGCTGATTGATTAAGTCCAATTTAAGTCTTCATGCCAAGGATCTTGATTGTGCTGCAGAAATGTTGCTAACCCAGAATAATTGAGAATTCGAAAGAGAAGGATGAAATTGATAGAGAAATGGGAATCAAAGGAATAGCAGTGGAAGCAAAAAAGTCCAATATTAATAATAAAGTCACGTTTTGACTATGCACATTATTTGTGGGCATTGTAAATTGATCTAGCATCCTATTTTGTTTTATCCGAGTAGAATATTTATGAATATTTCCTTATCTGTAGAACTCGGGGTGATAAGTTACAACAGATTTATGGTCAGATTTTCGGGTAATGGCAAAAACAATCATCCTTACAACATATTAACGAGGATGTATCATGGAGTTAGCATATTATGCTATCCAACATACAAATCATTCCTGAAAATTGTTTCCCCGCTCTTTAAAATAGTGGACTGAGCGGTCACATTAGACCTTCATTTGTATCATTGATCTTGTTGCAATAAAAAACACCGTAATCGCAAGAAAACTTATTATGATTAGTTCAATGTTGATAAGCCTATTAATCTGTGAAAAGATTCCGGCTCTGCTTATGTCTACTATATACGTCAATGGATTAATATAGAAAGCAGCTGATAACGGTGCTGGTAGACCTTCAGCAGGATAAAACGCCGAACTAAGAAAGGCAAAAAATAGGAAAAGACCGTTGCTTATTACATTGTATCCTTCACTACTCCTTATCCTTGTCGATAAAATTATTGAAAAAGAACCAAAAAATATCGAGCCCGCTACCAATGCACATATCGTGTAAGGTATGCTCCACAATGTGATGTTCACATCTTTGGCTAGTATTGGAAGACCAATTACTATAATAAGTGCAGCATTGGCCAATCCGATAAGAATAATTGTTATAAGATTACCAATGATATACTGAACCTTACTAAATGGCATGACTAGTAACTGCTGAAACATGCCATTTCTCTTGTCGTTCCAGATAATATTTCCCGCTACAGTACTGCCGTTCATAACATTAAACCCGATCATACCTGCAGTCAAAAATGAAGTATATGTGATGGATAAAGCACCTAGTTTTACCCCCTGGTGTCCTATCAAAGCAGAATATGAATATCCTGCTACAAATATATACACAAGCGGAAAAGCTACTTGCCAAATCAAGAATATCTTGTCAATCGCAGCTACAACGTTTCTATAAACTAATAACAAGATATTGTCTAATATCATTATTTACTCTTCTACCATTTTTTTCTTAATTCATTCCTGTTCTAACTACAGACAGAAAAACTTCTTCTAGCGATGGAGGATTTATATCAATGCTTTCTATTTGTAAACCATTTTTGTAAACAAGTTGTAATATCTCAGAGATGATTTCCTCGGTATTATTAACTCTAGCCCTGATTGTATGTGTACCCTTAACATCAACAGGCGAATTTTGTATACTACTGCCATCATCCTTTATATTTTTTTTACTGATTGTAGTATTAAGCAGATTAATGAAGGAATCATCCAGCATATCTTTAAAGGTAAGTTCAATAGTCTTTGCACCTCTTCCATATTTCTGTTTTAGCCCTGTCGGTGTATCGAAGGCTATTATTTTCCCCTTGTGTATAATGGCAATTTCATCACATAGATATTCTGCTTCCTCCATAATATGCGTAGTAAAGAAAACTGTCAGGCCGGATTTAACATGTAGTTTGATATAATCCAAAAGTAATCGTCTGGCAGAAGGATCTAAACCGACGGTAGGTTCGTCAAGAAAGAGCAAATCCATTTCATGCATAAACTCCCTTGCAACCTGAACCCTTCTTCTTTGACCTATAGAAAGATCATCATTCTTGACATTTCTAATAGATTCTAAATCAAATACATTCAAGATTTCATTCACTTTGTGTTTTCTCATTTTCTTATCACGTAGTCCCCATAACATACCATATAGATCGAGTGCTCTTTCTACTGTCAAATTTGCTTCAAAACTAGGATTTTGGGATACAACTCCCATCAGTTTTTTAATCTCTGACTGATTTTTGACAAGATCTTTTCCAAATATACATATACTTCCGGATGATGGAGTGAGAAGAGTAGTGAGAATTTTAAGAGTTGTAGTTTTGCCAGCACCATTTGGACCAAGAAATCCAAATACTGTCCCATATTTTACATCAAACGTAATACCATCAACGGCATAAGTGTTATCCTTGCTGTATTGCTTTCTAAGATTATAAACTGCAATACAATTTTCATTTTGATATTTGGACAACATAAGTAATCATCCTCCGCTTCATTTATTGTTTTACAATTCTGCTTGGAGTTATCAAATTTGTCTGACCGTCCACTCTTCGGTTAGAACAGAGGCCAAAAAAACGAATTTGATTCGAAGTTTCAAGTTCGGAAGACGTTTGAAATTCCCAAAGTCCGGTCTCTAAACGAGAAAGACACCCCGATTACATGACCTTGAGGCAAAGAAAGCCACACAAATATATTTATCAAGATACAAAGGGTGATTTCGAGCCTATTGTAAAGCTGTATTACTGCTGTCAATCTTAACAAGAGGTTCGATTATAGATGCATTCCCTGCATACATTGCTATGGTCAAGATTGAATAGAAATCCTGACATTGCAATGTACAGTCTGAAATAATAGACCAGATGCATCAAGAAGATTCTTTCTTTGACTATAAGTTTGAATGGTCTACCAGCAGCACCGACATCTCTTTCCCTCTTCCTATTGGAAACACGCTTTCTCTCATGTTCTTCATAACTTGATTCTATTTCTTTGGCAATGAGATCAAATTCTGGTACTGCCAGTCCAGTAAACGATTTGAATAACAACAGCCCTCTTGCCATTCGAGCGTAAGACATCAAAGGAGTATCGAATAAGTGCAGATCAATAGAGAATAAAGCTCTAAGCTTTTAATTACGCAAGATGTCTAATGAATAAGGATTAATCACTTAGAATGCTTTCTTAACTGTTATGAGAATGCAAAAAAATCGATGGGACGTTTTCGTAATAAGAGGATAAAAAGCAATTATTCTTTTCTTACTGATGACAATAGTTTACGGCCTCTACCAAACCAGTGTAAAATGAACTTAAAATTATCAAGATGCCTCAATCCATTTTGAGAACAAGAGAATAAACAAGTTGGACTAACCTCAAGCTTTATCTCTTCTCAAGGGAGGAGGTGTGTCTGCGCATATTAACCTAACTGAATAAAGTATATATGAATCTGTATTTGCATGATGTCGTTATGGTTTACAAATATAGTGACATTGTAGGAACTTCAAATACAAACATTACCGATGCAGTAAACAATGCCTTTGAAGAAGCTACAAAAACCATCAAGAATATAAAATGGGGAGAACTAGGCCGGGTAACATTTAGAGTTGAAGAAGGAAAAAAGATCGAATATCAAGCAGAGGTAAGGATAGGCTTCGAAGTTAAGAGATAGATAGGCTCTAGCAAATCGATACCAAGCCTATAGGGTCAGACCATCAAGAATTATCTTTGTTCGCAGTGCAGCGTATGTACGAAGCAAATCTATCCTTTAGAACACCAGGCAGAGGTCCGATTCGTTGTATAAATGAAGCACGGGTATATATCTGGAGTTTCATCCACCCTAATCACTACTTACGATCTCGCGGGCTTGGCGCTGTTCACTTGGAGATTGGAGATACGTTGCAAAAGAATATATTTATTATGCTTTACAATTGTATTCTTCAGGTCATTCTGTTAGAAAGACGTCCTAAAGACCATCCCCTATCATAAGAAGCCCCCGGTTTATAATAACCACATATAATTGAAGCAATTCGACTATTACTTCCCATAGCACATGTCAAAAGCAAATATTTAACTTTTGAATCTAACTTTAATATTATTATTCTATATAGCGGTATACAGAATAGACATTTCCACTACTATGGGACTTGTAATTCCATTTAAAAAGATCTAAATTTACCTTCAGAAATCGGTTATGTGGCCATTCTGTATTGTTATTTTTTTTGGGTGACAAAAGAATATCATAAATGGATTCACCCAAAAACACTTGATTAGGCTGTGCTATTGAGGCAATCTTTGAAGCCATACTTATGCTTGAACCGATAATATCTATGTGGGCCTTCCCCAAGATCTTTCCATACAGGACTACTAACACCTCTCCAAAATCTAATCCACTTCTTACTGTGATCTGGGGTAAACCATTTTCTTTAAATGCGGGATTTATAACTTCTCTAATAATCTCCAATATTGCAGTCGCACAACTTAATGCGTTTCTGCATGCTTTTGTCTTATCATATTCAGCTGGAAATAGTACGATAACAGCATCCCCTTCGTACTTAAAAACATATCCGCCGTAACCTATCACAGCAATACTTATTTCTTGGGCAAAAGTTTGGATCATTAAGGCAAACTTATCTTCTGGCAAAGACAGACTCGTTTCTGTTGAATCATTGATGTCTATAAACATAATTACTACATTTGTTTTTCTGTTTAGATGCCTTTTCAATAATTTTTTGGATTCATCAGTTGACATATTAAGCTGAATACCATCCCGTAGGGTCTTATCCACTCTGGCACGGATTTGTTCTAACACCGAAACATTAGTAAAACTCATGGACTAATTACCCGAATTGCAAAACATTGCGGATTGCAAATCTACCCTTCTGTCTTAGATTTTTCGTTGTTTTGCTATATACACAAAATTTGCAAAATAAAATAAGCAAATTACTCGACATAGCTTTAGCCATCTTCTTTTTTACAGATTTGCTCAAAGTAACAACAGATACTACTGCTATAATAGATACCCCTGTTAAATCTGTTAAGGCCGTGTAAACATGACCCTCGCTAAACCATATAAACATATTTCCATTAGCTAGTTGATATTAATAGAGATGTGAGAAGTGATAGAAGTAAAGGACATCCTATACTCAACGATAGAACGTATAGGTAAGGAAAAAATTCGATCTGACGTTACTTCAAACATTAAATTATCACAAAAATATATTGATAATATAATGTGTGAATGTATTTCAAAATTGGCTCAAATTGATTCAAATGCTAATAACAATGAGGAAATAATTGCAACCTTAAGTGAAGCACTTCTTCATTTTATGCTTACTGTCTGTACCCTTCCATCTGAAAGGAAAATCCATGTTGATACGCTAACTCTTGATGTAGTCATACCTAATTTACAAACCTTAAAAAGAAAGCCTGGCAGATCGATAATCGTTCAAATCATAAAAGATAAGAAGGATTTCCATAAAATATCACAATTGGAACTCTTACAACCAAATTATAGAAACATTTGGTTGCTGTGCGTTAAACCCCGTTCAGTAAAAAAATACACAATATATGGCGTGTTTACGAACACTGATATTTATAATAGTTATTCAAGGATGATAATAGACCTCAATGATTTCCTAGAAGAAGCAGGGGATAAGAGCTTCAGGTTCATTCACTAAGCTGTCTTTAGCTTAGACACATCTGTTCACATTATATTGACATGTTATATCAGAGTAGTTATACATTATAATCATTAAAAGCATCTTGTCGTTATTAGTTGCTGAAAGACAAGGGAGTAAAAACAGATAGATCAACTAATGCACCAATACATTGCTAAGGTCTGATAGAAATATAGATCAACAAATATAAATGCTCTTGCTTCTATCCATAATATAGTATTCTTGTTCGAGAGCACAAAAATTTCATCCCCTAGAAATTATCACCAAAGTTTTGGCGGTTTTCATCAACCTTTTCTTGTGGACTTTTGTCGGGTGTATGCTCCCACCTGTGAGTTCTATGATCTACCTTTTTCTCATGTTCTTCTCTCACATGATGCAGTCTGTCCTTTTCATGAATGAACTCTTTACCACAATCATGACATTTTACAATTGAATGATGATGTACGTGCCTAGCATGATCTATTAGAGCTTGACTAACTTCAAATTTCTGCCCGCATTGATCACACATGTTTTTATTCCTATGAAACAGATTCATTAACATGACTGTATCTTAATGGTACTATTAAAAGACTCTAAAAGAAGTGCTTATTTCTTTTGAGGAATCTACGAATTGAGATGAGTTAGATGTCGATGTATATACAATTCTACTTAAGCGACCTGGCTTTGCCATCAGTCTGTCCTACTGCAATGTGATCTATAACAAGATATGAAGTATCTATATAAAGGATAGCAAGCAAACAGGATCTACAGGAAAAGGACATGAAGTACCATGTCATTCTAAAGTATTGGTATGATACTTGAGCGACGGCTATGAGCAGCAATAATAATGCCAAGATAGCACAATTCTCGAATCAAAAGTACGTTAACCTTGAGACCTATAGAAAAAACGGTCAAGCAGTACAAACCCCCGTATGGTTTGTTATAGATAATGGACAAATATCTATAAGAACTGATGGGAATTCTGGAAAGATAAAACGTGCAAAGAAAAACCCACATGTACGAATAACTCCATGTAACGCTCGTGGACACCCAAAGGGAAGATGGGCTGATGAGGAAGGCCAGTGACTCAGAATCAGAACTAGCCAATAGAATTCTTAAGCAGAAATATGGCTTGCAAGGAAAGATCGTTAGAATATTCAATGTTCTTCGAAAAACCAATCCCATTGTGATTTGTTTTTCGATCTAAGCCGATTGTACCAGATATAATAGCCAGCCCATTTGCCGGTCTAAAAGTGAATGAATACGATTGTATTAACAGGCTTATAGGCTATTTTTTGATGAAACGCTTGTAATTGTTACTTCTACGATTCGTACAGAACAGCAAAAAACATGTCTGTTTAATTTGCGTCTAATTCCGATGAATATTATCCCACGTGAAACCAAAGACAATAGAGTGGTTGAAAAGGATGTGGAAACCAAATTTCATTTATGTCATATTAGTGCCTTTTCACTGGCAGTCACAACCCTTCTGATATTATGATGCTATACATACTAATATAAATTCGCAGACTCGCATCAGGTATTTGGCTTTATTCAAGTTGAAGCGTTTTGTCCTATAGTATTCTGTAACAGCTGCTTTTAGATTTGTAAACCTAGGATAATATTTCGATACCAATAGATCATCTTTCCCTGTTTCCAATATTCTTCTACTGCGCTGAATTCAGGCGATCCCTTTGGAAGGTATTCAACTTTCATGACATCATCATTATTTCATTCTAGATATTGTTTGACTCTCTTGGAGCGACAATGCTGTGGTGCTCTGTCAAGAAATAAGATCATTTTACGAAACTTTCTTTTTAGTTCTCCAAGATACGAAATGAAGGAATACTGGTTAAAGGTATCGTATTGTCTGAATAATTGTCTTCCATCGAAGGTAATCGTACCAAATACACGTTTTCTGATGCGAACCAGTTGTTACTACTATTGGACGCTTTCCTTCTGGCGTCCACATTCTTCTTCTAATCAATGCCTCATATAAGAATACAGAGTCGTCTTCGATCATGAAGGTGAATCCTTTAGGGATGTTTAAGATTATTTCTTCCACCTTTTTTTGAACTGTTCTTTCTCTTCTTTTGATGCTATAATTACAAATCTCCTTTGTGGTACTTTAGGTCTGAAACCCCACTTATGCAATAATCTGTAGACATGAACTTCATGATGGTATCTTACACCTATTCTCTTGTAGATTATCTCCATTATTTCCGTGGCCTTCCAACCTGATGGACTTTCAGATAGCTCTCTTCTTATCTTTGATAACATCTCTGGGTACATCGACAGGGCTACGTACCACTTCTAGGTCTGTCTTTCTTTCAGCCCTTCCAAACCATCATTATCGAATCTTTTGAGACATTTGTACGCCCAAGCTCTCTACCTGTGAAGTTCTTTAGATACCAATACAATATCTTGACCATCAGAGATGATCCGCCTAACTAGCAGAATTCTTTCCCTTACATTGGCATCTGATTCATGTTTGTAAACAGAATCCAAAAGAGTATATGCAATCACCAGACACTGAAGATTGATTTACCAAGCTAAAAACACAATAAACAAAATCATTAGATCATTCTACGTTTTTTTGTTACTCACCATAGCGATGAATATTTATGATTTTGAAGGTAGTGAAAGGGATTAATAAAGTTCTTTTAGGATAATGAAATGGAAAAATGTGAACTACTAAGCCCCAGGCTGCATGAATTAACAACAATTTTCTAAAAAAATATTAAGTTGTTACCAATGGACTCAAAAGTTACAGTTACCTTTCACAGGTCGTGTATACCGGGCGGGATTTAACCTTAGCATTAAAAGGAAGATTTTCTTGTAACTTTCCTTTAAAAATATATAGCTTGCAATATGATAGATAGCCTTGGTAGTGAATGTCTATGAAATTCATAGGTATCAGAATGAGAATTTTCAATATGTTGTTGCAAGGACAAACAAAAACAGCGAAGAACAGGTAAGAAAAGATGTCGAGAAAATGAACGCAATGCTAAGTAATGAAATGAAAGCCCAAGGTATCAAATATGTTTTTGCAACAGGCTCTATGTCAGATATGATAAAACAACGTGGAAAGAAGAGTAAGAAAGAAGAACAATTATCAATTCTCTAGATAACTTCTTCTTGACTATTCTAGATATTAGCTGATCAAATATGGTATTGCCCTATTATTCTTGCCTAATATTTATTCTATTTGGTAACTCTTCATCTTGAGAATCGTCAACCTAAATGCTTCCTAATTTGGATATCCATGGCTATAACAGGAAAAAGATTCTACATGGACAACAAGAAAGATGGAGAGAAGCAGTTAACATTGGTTGGATAATGCTCGATGTTTTCTACGGAACCGAAAAATAAATACCATATAAAAAATGAATGCAGAACATTTTATTCACCTTATCTTACATATGAAGCGATCTCTCGTGATCCAAATGCATATAACAAACCGTCCCTTGCTCCGATAAAGAGCATTTTGCTAGCTATGCACGGAGAAGAGTCTATCAAGTTCATGGTCGGAAATTTCCATATTTGTTTACCCGTGATCATATCGAGACCGTAGATATGTGAATCCAGAGAGCCAAAATATAAAACTTTGTCATTTTCAGTTATGGCAGGCGAGGACCAGATTCTACCACCAGTTTCAAACTCCCATATCTTTGAGCCAGTATTGCAATCGATACAATATATTTTTTTATCTGACGATGCAAAGAATACCCTATCTTTCAATACTGCGGCGGAACTTAAAACTGGCTTTGTTATCTGTTTGCTCCATCTTATTAATCCATCAGATTGATTCAAGCAATATATTACACCATTATGAGTTCCTATGAATATTAGATTGTTGTAATATGATAGGCAGGGTGATGATCTAATTTTACCATTCAATCTCGTTCTCCATTGTATTTTACCTTCTAAATTCAGACAGTATAGAAGGCCATCATCAGAACCCACGAATATATGCTCTCCATTAAAAGAAGGTGAGGACCAGACCTCTCCTTCGGTTTCAAATACCCATTTTAAATGTCCTCTCATGTCTATTGCCAATATATTTTTGTTCATAGATCCAACAATTATCATATCCTGTATTATACACGGAGATGAAAATATATCGCCATCTATTTCAAAGCTCCATACCTGCTCACCAGTCTTTGCATTTAGCGCCAATACCAAATTTTTTCCAAGAAAAGCTGTTCCTTTAACCCAGGAATCAAACGTAGCAGCTATTAACAAATCTTGTTGAATCGATGGTGATGATATTATAGGACTGCCTATGTTTGACTTCCATTCTATTCCCCATTCATATGCTTTCAAAGCAAAAATTCTTCCCGTAATAGTTGCAGCATAAACGATACTGTTATGAAAAACTGGCGAGGCAACCATAGGACCTAACTCCATCACCCGTTGGAGAGACGGTGTTCTAGAGAGGTTGGAGGAAGATATCCCCGTTCGCATTACATTTCCCCTAAACATCTTCCAAGAAAATTCTTCAGATACCACCATCTAGCTTTAGCGTTTACGAAATAATAATAGATTCTGTTGTAATATCTACCTATAGTTCCAGATGTATATGGTTCAATCTTGAGCAGTTTGAACCAAATATAATAAATTCTACAGGAGTGGGAATAGGAGGTTTATCGTGGACTCATTCTGTACTGAAAACTGTTCTCTTGTATCGAATAATAACACTGAGGATATCCATGATTAGCATACAGATCAACATTTTGTATCCAAATTAACAAAATGGTTGGACTTCCACGAATTTAAAAAGGAATGTTATGATTGCATAGAGAAGACCAACATGGACTTGATATCGGAAGACGAAGCAAGGACAAAACTGGCGGATTGTAATATCATCTTAAAATATATGCCATTCCTTCAAAATAATGGATTTTCAGATTGCGGCAAAGGGCAAATTCTAGGACAAGCGTCACTGCTACAGGAATATCTTAAAAAAGTAGAAGGTCAAAATCAAAGCAAATCTTTAGAAGAAGAAAAAGAAAAAGAAAAACAAGCAGAAATACATATGAATATAACTAATAATATCGATCATGAAGCCAATCGGAAAAATACCACGAATGCTCATAAACCTGGATTATTGAGAGAAGTCGGAAATATCATAGATAGAGCCAAAGAAATTAAAATCTTGGAGTAAAGACCTTGGAATCTGTAGGACGGTACCGAATAACATGTCGTAGTATTTTTAGATTCTTCGATCTTTAGTTTTCTTTTGGAGCTAGTTCTGATGACAAATGGAATGAGACATACTGACGCAAATATTATATCATGCCTTTCAATTCTCTCTCTCTACTGGTACGGACCCATTGTATCAGTTCTCTGTTAATACTGTTATTACTAACATCTATTATGGGTAGTATTACTTTGGACGAAGTTTCGACAGACTGCTTATGAGTTGGCATATCTGCAAACGCAAACCAAGCATAATGGATAATTCCTTTCATCTGATCTCTGACAACATCATCAGTCGATGGAAGCCCTGTACTCATAAAAATGATTCCGTCACACCATTTGACACCGGGGGATATATTACCGGGAGGAATGTTGTCTGTCATTAATTTGATAAAATCGGACAACGAATATTCTGACATCTCGTAAATCTTAATTTCTTGTATGGGGGAATAGATTATTCTCACCATAGAAGTGCAAGACATTTATGGCATATATATACTACTAATTTATCACGGAACGCTGAAAAAGTCTGAAGTAGAAGGCTAAGCCATCACCAATTAACAAACTTTGAAAGTCGAGTGTTGAATGAATCCAAATGATTAAGTTAATAAAACTATTGTTACCGTCAATACACTCATGTTAAAAGGCTATTTACGTGCTCTTTTTATTTCAAAGTTGACTTCAAACATTGTCAGGATGTCTTTTAAATTTTCATCATAAGTAAAGCTACAAATTGTAATCCAGCTCCTTTTTGTCTTCGCTAGTATCTGACAAACTGACTTACTCTCTGATAGGTTTGTTTCTACATCAAACTTGTGTCTTAATTTTTCTTCTAGTTGTGAAGCAAGCCCTTTAGGTGCCAATATTAGAATCCTTTGCATAATCGAGTTGATGAGACTAATCTCTCCTTATATAGAGTAGACTAATGGTTATTGGTAGCATCTTCTCAACTGCAAAGGCATGGAGAAATCCATAGATTAGTAAGGCTTTTTAACTCTATCTGAAAAATAGAAGTATATTACGTCCTATGTGTTTTCCCGTATTTCTTTGTAATGGTAAAACTTTGAATATAGGAATTATAAAGAGCAGGAGAGCAAGACAACTATGGATGAAAGCAAATGTTCACGGTATCAATGTAGTTGTTCCCATAAATTGTGAGACTCGAGATGTTGTCTCCTTTATCAATAGCAAAAAGAACTGGATATTGAAGACAACTGAATATTATGGAAAGTTTATTGATGACTATGGCCAGACATATGTTAAAGATTCAATTTATTTTCTTGGCACAAAATATAAACTTCATATAATTAAAGATAAAATTTCATCTATAATAATTTCAGAAGGTCTAAAGATAGTAACTCTGCATGTCTTGGACAAACGCAAATATAGCGAGGATATCAAAAAATGGTATACGAATAAAACTGCGAAGATCGTATCGGAACGCCTTACTATGATCAATTGCAGACTAAATCTACAATATAACAAAGTTGTAATCAGGAACCAAAGATCTAGATGGGGCAGTTGCTCCAAAAAAAGAAATCTGAACTTTAATTTATTTTTGGCAGCATTTCCTCCCGAAGTAATAGATTATGTTATTATTCACGAGTTATTGCATTTAAAAGAACTGAATCATTCAAAAAAATTTTGGGAGCTAGTCAATGCGATTGACCCCCACTATAAAAAACACAGGGAGATGCTGCATAGGTATGGGGCTTTAATCGCAAGATGATAGGAGAATTGATTAATTGCAATACAAGTGGAACTATTAAATCAAATTAGATTTCCAAGATTAAGTATCAGTTTATCAATGTCTTGTTCGTTGTTGTAAAAATGAGGTGATACTCTGATACCATCTCCTCTTGCTGAAACTATTATTCCCTTTTTTCCTAATTTTCTAACGATTTCTTGTGCATTGTTTTCCTTGAAGACAATTATTCCGGATCTGCATTTCTCTTCATCTAACGGTGATATAAGCTCTACTTTGAATTCCCTAAGCTTCTCGACTAGGTACTGCGTAAGATAGAGAATCCTTTTTTCGATCTCTTTTATACCAATTCTGGATATATATTCAATGGCAGACTTTAAAGAGAACATATTTGAAAAGTGCGGTGAACCTAATTCGAACCTAGACGCTGTGTCGGAGATATCGATTTTGTTGTTGTCAAAGATTTCTCTCTGCTTTTGTCCAGATTGGCTGAAAAATGGTGGCTTAAAGTGTTTCAAATCTTCGAGGTATTTTTTTTTTACATATATAGCACCAATGCCAAAAGATGAGAGAATCCATTTGTGACCATTTGAAGCCATAAAGTCGATGTCAAAGTCTCGGACGTTAAAGTACAAGGCTCCAAGTGACTGGGTTGGATTTACTACTAAATACAAACCTTTTCTGCTCGTAAGCTCACCGAGCTCTTTCAAATCTTGACGAAAACCAGTAGAGTATTGCACGTGACTGATTACAATGGTTTTTGTTTTCTCTTTGATTGCGTTTACAATATCATTTTTTAATATCTTACCTTGTTTTGCTCTTATAATCGTCACATCAGCACCCTTATTCAACCAAGGTAAATTAGAAGTTGGGAATTCTAACTCGTTTGATATCACGCTTCCTTTAGAAGCAAGCATGTGCGCTATGATATTCATCCCTTCGCTAGTGGAATGAGTGAAACCTACTTCTTCCCTGTTTGCCTGGATAAATTTTGCATAGAGATCTCTTGTTTGCTCCATTTTTACTATCCATCTCTCCCACAATGCGCCTCCATGGTTCGACATATCTTGATAAAATTTTGAGCCTTCTTCAAATACTTGTTTAGGTATTGGTGCAACTGCCGCATTTGCTAAATAAGTATACTTTTTTGTAATAGGAAAATCATCTCTAATATTTTCCCATTTAGGCATAAGATCACTGAATCTCTTCAACGATAATAAAAAGTTATAAATATCAAGTTAGCAATCAGGCAGCCGTTCTGTAACGAAACATAAACGTCAATATAAAACCAGTTACAAGTACACAATTCATGTGGTCAGAGCTTTACCGACCTGTAAGAGTGGAGCAAATGATAGGAAACGAAGATGTTCGACTAATTGTCTTAAAATGGATATCAGGTTGGGTGGTTGGTAGCAGACCCCTTCTTCTAATTGGTCCTCCGGGGGTTGGTAAGACGTCGCTGGTTCATATACTAGCAGGTCAGTTTGACTATGATCTTATTGAGATGAATGCAAGCGATACTAGAAGCAAAGAAGATCTAGAGCATTTGATCATGCCAATGCTTATGAATGCGAGTATTTTCGGAAAAAGAATGTTATTATTTTTAGATGAAATTGATGGAATTTCTGGCAGAGAAGATACGGGTGGGATTGATTCAATTGTAAATATGATGAAAGAACCTGCTATTCCTGTGATTATGGCTGCAAATAAACATGATACAAAGCTTAAAGAACTCGCCAAGGTCTCTAAGGTCATAAGTTTCAATCCTGTTCCACCTAGATTGCTAATGCTATTTTTGGACCGTATCATAAAAAAAGAGAAAATGAATTTAAGTTCAGAAGAAAAAAATTCAATTGTATATAACAGTCGCGGTGATATCCGTTCGTTGTTAAACAATGCTCAATCAAAATCTTTTGGATACGAAGGTGTCAGGCCAATTAATTTTCAAATCGATATCGCCACCGCTATAGAAGGCTTCTTTTCCTCTGATAGGGCTGAGATCGCAAGAGAATTTTTGCTCAACGCAGACGCCACTTATCAAAATCCGCGGTTTGGAATGTCAACAGAAGAAAGACGCAAGGATAAGCTAAATGCGCTATTTTCAAGCGTGGTTTCTTCTAGAATTGACCCAGATAGCCTTGCTGCTATTCTTGATATTCTCTCTAAAGCTGATATTATAGTTGGAAGAGTTGGAGAAAATAGACAATGGAGTCTGTTAAAGTATATTGATAACATAATTGCATATGGTTTATTCGACACAACTCATTATAAACAGATAAAATATAACCAATATTCCATGAGCTGGCCTGTAATGGGGCCTATTTTCATTCGCGGCAGATCCATGAAAAACTTGTTATCAGAAATGGCATATGAAACCCATACTTCAAAGAGCGTCTTTGGATCATTTTATTTCCCCTATTTAATCCAGATAATGATTGATAATAAAATAGACCCATATGAATTCGCAGAACATTCAAATTTAGATGAAAAAACTGGTGAGGCTCTTGCAAAGGAAATAGATAGAACGAAAAAAAAGGAAGTACGCAGCTATAGTAAAACCCATTGAAGATTATGGTAAGGGATAGTACTTGCAACATTGATAGATAAATCAATGCTGCTGCAATTTTTGTTTTTTTGCCTACGATGTGATTAAGCTCTTGACGTGAGATACTATGATAATCTGATTTACGACCCCTTCGGTAACACTTCCTATACCTATAGTGACTGTCTCGATGTATAGTGGGAGAATACAGAGAGAAAAGGATAGACCTGTCGAAACAATTACTGAAGATGTTGTAAAGGTATTAAATGTAGACAAAAAGGAGATAGTAATAGTATTTCAGGAGGCATCACATGGAAATTGGTATGTTTCTGGCGTTCGTGTTTGACATACTACACTTAATTCGTGTTACTCGATCCAACAGTTCATTAGTTAACACTCTGCCATCTGTGCTAATTCTGACTCATTTTTTCATCGCATACATAAGTTTCAAATTCACCCCTTTTGGTAGTATGGTAGCTGCTAGGTATGCATTTTTTTGATTTGGATAGCAAATGAAAACTTGTTCGCTTTACTATTGAGATGATCATGTACTTTCACTTTAGGTAATAATTAGTCAACAAGTACGAATAAATACAGCTATAAAGGGTCTGAAATATAGTGATTGCCGTCATTTGCATGGTGGTAATAAAGTGCATTTGATAGAT
Source organism: Nitrososphaeraceae archaeon (assembly GCA_036522495.1). GTDB lineage: Archaea > Thermoproteota > Nitrososphaeria > Nitrososphaerales > Nitrososphaeraceae > Nitrososphaera_A. Next base: position 46,761 of record DATDFS010000259.1, read on the forward strand.
TTACTACAACTAATAACAGCAGGAGACCAAAACCATTCTAATAGTCGTTTAAGAGGCCTAACCGCAGCAACTTGTATTTTAAAATTCTTGTCAAAAGGCTATAGTAAGAATCAAATAATTTACGGAAAATTTAATGGAGATATACAAATTGTTTCTTTATGGATTGATTTTCTAAAAGATAAGAATTGGATCGAGGAAAGGGAAGATAGTGTCGATGGTACGGATTTCAAAGTAACAAAGAAAGGAAAAACGTGGCTAAATAGATTTGAATCTGCCGACATTAAAGTTAAAAATTAGGCGTACATCGATCAATATTGATCATGCTACAGAGTGCTGATTCACAACTCGTGGCACAAACCTACAATTAAGGTTACACCTTTGTTGTTGCCAGTGTCTACTATTGCAAATAATATTGACATAGCTGCCACAAATTCGGCATAGTAATACTCTCGTTGAATATTGTTATCTGTGTTGATCTGTGTTGATTTTCTTTTGAATTATTTTGAACCATTGATATGTTTATGCTGGATTCACCTTTATTTGAGAAATTACAAGTATAGGAATAAGCTGGGGTGATGAAACAACTAAAAACCCCACAAGTCTCTATGGTAAGATGATGATAGAATCTAGTGAGGCTGTAAAAGTCCTTGAAACTGTGGTCAATAATCTAATTTCTGTCGCTAACAATAAGCAAAACTTTGAAAGGCTTCCAGATGTTTTTTGGGGCTATTTTGCAAGAGGACATGACAGCAAAAACAGGAAATTTAGTATAATACTTTCGTATTCTGAGAGGGAAGGAGATGTTGATGAATTAATTAAGTTGTATGAACAATGGGTTGCAAAGCAAAAGCAGCGATGAATGGGGTCCACAAAGGACTTGTCTTAATTTTGTTACTGCTTGGGCCATCAAAAACCATTTCTACAGTCGGAGATAACCTTTCAGGCATGGGATATATATTTTCTATTTTAGTAAGTAATAACTTCTGAGATTCAATCCGTTTGGTGAAAATGTTTTGCAATTAATGAGAATCTCCTGTATATATGTATCAATTTATGTAAAGCAGGAATATTTGCCAGCCTAAATTATTGTGAGCAAAAATTGTTTATGATATTGATTGACAACCTAACAGAAAAAGACTAAAATATTGAATGGCTGTAGTTGTGGCAATGCCTACTGCATATATTTTAGTTAACTGTACTCTGGGGTCAGAAGAGAAGATTATAAGTGAAATTGCAAAATTATCTGATGTAAAGGAAGTGAGAGGAACATATGGTGTTCATGATATATTTGTCAAAGTAAAATCAGATAACACAGAGGCATTGAATCATACCATAACAAGCAAAGTAAGAAAGATACCCGGAATAACATCAACAGTGACTTTGGTAGTTATTGAAGAACAAGGCGGAAAGGGACAAGATACTTGACTTCACTTT
>DATDFS010000260.1:0-35522 GCA_036522495.1 Nitrososphaeraceae archaeon
CGCTGCCAAAGCATTAAACAGATTTGTAGGAAGGAGTAGTCATGTTTCCATATGGAAATGGGTTCAACACGATAAACCACAGAGAGTATCATATAATAGAAGCAAATATTTTGACTTTATCATTGATGAAACGCAAGTTAAAGTTGGCTGGCCATAACTACTTTTGGATTTGGATTGCAATCAAGTCAGGCGGTAAGACCATACTTGGTAACTATATATCATCAGAAAGAAACATGCTTATTGCAGAAAGATTTCTAAATTCATTAATAAACAAATACTGAAGAAAACATAACATTTCAACAGATGGCGTCACTTGGTATACTCAAGCTTGTAAATTTTTGAAGACAGAACGGAATGTTTTGACGACTATTTTCCTTGTAGAAAAGAAAAGTGTAAGTTAAAGCACATTATCAATTGGTTCAATCTTTTTACTGATTATCATAATAAAGAGGTGATTACTTAACTTAACAGAGCATATAACTGTAACGCATAGTAAATATACTTTGAAGACGTTCTGCTTCTCCTTTTTGACATTATCATTTAAAGCGATAGCACGTCTATAACTATAGATTTATCGTTAAGTGAACAGAGCCAACCTAAGTGTCTAAATATTTTTATATACAAAGATAACATTATTTTATCTATCGTGATGAAGCTGTATGTTGAAAGTAAATTTTTAATGAATGCTATGTCAGTACTGCTTGGTATCCTTCTCTTATTAATCTTTGTCGGATGGAGTTTTTCTCCGATAGCCGCAATTTCCGATAACATAACACATTCTTCTCCTCTACCTCAACAAATCCCAACTAACTATACATCGTACTTTAATTCCTTCCTCGGTATAGGTTTACAATATCCTTCAAAGTGGCACGTCCATGAAAATGTAACTCAAGGGTATGTGAGCTTCGACGGTCCATTCAGCTTTATTGCAACTACTGCGCCAACAACGAAAGTATCTATTATTCCCCCTCTATTTGGTGAGCATACACTATCTGATTTCATAAAAGATACAATTTCATTTTATCAAGCGCGGGAACAAGATTTTCATATTGTTCAAAGAGATAATACTACTCTTTCAGGGAATCCGGCACAGATGATAGTTTATACATGGACGGATCCTATTACTGGACCAACTAAATCCATTATTATATCTACAATGAAGAATTTGCTTTATTATAGTTTTGCATATTCTTTTACCCCCGATGGGTATGGAAAGCAACTGCCAATAATAAATAAAATGATTGATTCATTTAGTATCATCAATCCTCCACGCCAACCACAAACAACAACAACTACACCACTTAGCTTTACAACGTACTCTAACTTCACCTTTGGTATAAGCATACAATATCCTTCAAATTGGATTCCAAACGCAAACCTAACATCCGGTATTGTAAAGTTTACTGCTCCAACGAAAAGCTTTTTGGATCGAACAGTTGCACAAGCAAGGATTCAACTTCAGCCTTTAGATAATAGTAGTATAACTACAACTGATGTAGTTAATAATAGAATCTCCAATTGGCAAACGACCCTTCAAGGTTTTCATATTGTTCAAAGAGATAATATTACTCTTTCAGGGAATCCGGCACAGAAGATAGTTTATACCTTTACGGATCCTATTTATGGACCAACTAAGTCAGTCAGTGTTTTTGCAATAAAAAATAGGCTAATGTACCAGATTGGTCTCGGAGTTAGTCCACAGAGCTATTCTAGCTACTTGCCAATAATAAATAAAATGATTGATTCACTTTTTATCATCAATCCTCCACGCCAACCACAAACAACAACAACTACACCACTTAGCTTTACAACGTACTCTAACTCCGACTTTGGTATAAGCATACAATATCCTTCAAACTGGCAAGTAAATCAAAATATGACGTCCGGTACAATTGAGTTTGCTGCACCTCGACATTTCTTTTTGGAATCTGTGCCAGCAGCACGTCTAGCAATTGTTGGTCAACCTTTTAATCTCCATAGCGCAGTTGATGTAGTTAATAATAGAATCTCCAATTGGCAAACGACCCTTCAAGGTTTTCATATTGTTCAAAGAGATAATATTACTCTTTCAGGGAATCCGGCACAGAAGATAGTTTATACCTTTACGGATCCTATTACTGGACCAACTAAGTCAGTCAGTGTTTTTGCAATAAAAAATAGAATAGTTTATCATTTCGGTCTCGGAGTTAGTCCACAGAGCTATTCTAGCTACTTGCCAATAATAAATAAAATGATTGATTCATTTGAGATAATTAGTCAACCAAAGCCGCAAAATTCCTAGAGCATGTACCGACCAGTCCATTACCTTAAGGCGAAAGGTTTTGGAAATATTATGATATAATGTAGTAGTATTTGCTAGTAGAAATAAGACTATTTTAAATATAGAAATGGTGAGTATATGCTCTATACCAATACACTCTGGCTCTTTATTTTATACTTAGATTTACTAACTGAAAATTTTCCTTTCTTCCATATTGTTTCACACAGATAACCTCGTGACTCTAATGCAACAGAATCTATGAGTACAACTCAAATATCAGAAATAACATATGTCATTGAATATTATAATGAGATTTGTCAATCTGTGGATATTGTATGCTAACATCTGAATGATAATTCTCTATTCTGTGTGTCTGTGTGTATGTGTTTTTCACTGATCTTGAGGTAATACGTTCTCCAAATAGTTGTTTTATCACTGAAACTATTGTTTATCCTCGTTTCGTTGAGTGTACTGTATTCATGCTTCTGATTTGTTTCCTGTATCTTCCCTCATGTGTCTTTCGTATTGGCAAATGTTCATACCTTGCTGGTATAACGAAGTGCATGGAGTACATCTCTTACCAGTAAATAATTGTCTTTGCTATCACATGCTTCGTTGTCAGCTGTACTATCTTTATTTTCTGCGTTCTAGTTTTATACGCTTCCATATTTAGGGCACAACATACAAACGGCTGAAGTATGACAGGATGTCCTGACTCAAGTCTCATTTTCCAATGCATAGCAATAGTGGCAATGACTAATAGTCCCTCTGTCCATGTGAATGGCTCTCCTATACAAGATCTTGGACTACCGCCAAATTGGAAATAGATAAACCTCGGTAGCTAGCTTTCATATCCTGATTCCAGCGTTCTGGCTTAAAACGCTGGGGTTGTGGAAAAAATAATGTGGATCGCGATGAAGTATTGGCTCATAAGAACTGAAGAGCCATTAGATATGATATATTTGCCAATCTTACAATCATCTGCCGCCCGACGACCTATTGCCCATGCTGGTGGATAAAGTCGCATAGATTCTGCAAAACCTTTTCAGCATATTCTAACTTTAGTATATCTTTAACAGTTAAAATTCTATTATCACTTCCAGCTATGGAATCTATTTCTTTATAGATTATGATGAAAGTAGATAAAATGTCCATGTCAATGCATTAGCCACAGTCTCATGACCAGTAAGAAAAATTGCATTACTTCATCTCTTAATTGTCGATTGGAAATTGTTGCATTATCATTATTACTATTGCTGCTTCCAATCTCTCTTAATGTGTTGCTATGATTATCCATCTTCTCTTCTTCAGATACAAAGGGGACGGAATTAGAAGATCTGTTGCTTCTGCTGCTAGCTAGCTAGTAACATAGATATTAAATTATTTAGATTTTGCATCTGTTTACCATCATAATCTTTATTGAGAGCAATTTTTTCTCTGCTCTTGAATTATCTTGTAAATTATTGTATACAGTTGCCTTTTAGCATTACGAAACCTTGTTCTCAGACGTTAGGGTAGCATCCCCCGATATCATAATATATAAATGTCATAAAGAGATACTAACTTCACTAAAACTCTATACAGAAATATTATCGCACAGTTACCAGATGGTAAAACTTATTAAGATTAGTTTTCGATTTGTCTTCAACAGAACCGCACAAGTTTTAATATCCTTGTTCCGAAGTATATAGTAGTATGGTAAAAACTGCTTCAACTCATGTTCTTAGAACGGGTCAAAAATCACCGCATTTTAGGTTAAAAGGGATCGATAATAAAATGCATTCTCTGGATGATTTCAACAGTAAATCCTTGCTTGTTGTTTTCATATGCAATCATTGTCCTTACGTTATAGCAAGAATTGGTGACATTATCAACCTCCAATCAACATTCAAACCGTCAGAATTACAAGTAATAGGTGTTAACAGCAATGATCCTGATTATGATGGTGAAGGTTTTGAAAATATGGTAAGGTTTGCGAGACAATACAAAATAAATTTCCCTTATCTAATTGATGATAGTCAAGATGTTGCAAGGGCATATGGTGCAGTTTGTACGCCCGATCCCTTTCTATTAGATATTGAACATAAACTAGTATTCCATGGGAGGATTAATGATGCATTGGAACCTGGAATGACTCCAAACATTCCGATTATGGAAAGCAACGTAAGGAAGGTATTGCACGGTGAAAAAATAGAAAAGGATTTCGATCCATCTATCGGCTGCTCAATAAAATGGAAAAATTAATTATTAGATAGGTATCGCTCGATTTGTGCATTTAGCCATACTGAAAGTTAATTCCTTTCTCGCCACGAGGATGTCTCCATTCCGTTTCTTTGGCGCAAGTTCCACACTCAATACATCCTTCATGCTGAAGTATGACATCATCATTTTCTATGCTGTAGCATTTTGTTGGACACAATATAACCATTTTTTTCATAAATTCATTTTTTGGATGTAATACTTTAATGTGTGAGAGATTATCATCGTCGTACTTTAATTTTGCTATACGTTGAGCGATTGTTGGAATTGTGGGAGTATATGTAGATGAAACCACAGTACCTGCTTTTTCAGCAATCTCGACAGGCACTTGAACATACGTCTCTACTGATTCCACTATCGGCAGAAGGCGATCGTATCCCAATATGTTAGCAAATCCTACCGCAAGACCTCTTAATGTACCGCTCGTCATTAACCTAAATATCATTCCATATCGTGAGCCGACAATATCTTTTGGAACATCTTTTGTAGCATCGAGAAATGTCTTTAGATAATCTTTATCAATTTCCTTCATATCCCTTGTATAAGGGCTATCTTCTACTAATCGAGTATAATATTCGCCTAGATAGCTATGTGTGAAATTGTTCCTATCAATGGATCTTGCAACAGCATTGGCAGCTCTTACTGCGTCATCAATTCCTACATTAAGTCCTTCAATTCTTGGACCAACAAAAATACCACGACCAGCCGCATCCCCGACAAACAAAATATTCTTGTTGTAAGGTTTTTTCATCCTACATCGCTTTCCATCTGGTACTAATTTTGCACTGTATTCTAGCTCAACATAATCAGTTAAGAATTTGGCCTTGTATTTATCACTTAGCTCTTGATGAATTGAGTCGATCCTTGCCTTGATCTCTGTTTCTGACTTGTATTTGCCACTTTCAATAAGTTTTGCTCTGCTAGCTGGAGAATAGTAACTATGGCGTAAGTCGTCCCATGTCTTAACAAGTTTGCTAACTGCAAAACGTGTCCTCAACTGTTCCTCTTTTGGAAGACCCTTATCAATATCCTCTTTTACTGCAACTTCATCTTTGATAAATTCTCTAACCATAGGATTATTCAATATAGCATTGACAAGTACGTATGGTTCATCTGGTTTTTGTATTAAAGAATCGTAATGATATACTGCACCAGCTGACAGTGTATCCCTATTAGTATAAACAAAACCGCCGCCTATATGATTTAGCGTGATATCGCCAGCAAAAAGATGTGCAGCTCCCTCATTAGGCCCTATTCCAAACCTCTGTTCCATAATCTCTTCAGGTAGTTTGACTACAACCTTTACACCTTGATATAGCTCTTCTGTTGTGAATTTATTTCTTGCACCAGTCATCTCTGCTATTTCTGAGTTTACCCCATCGGCTGCGATTACTGCCTTTACTTCAAATTCATCAAGTTCATTAGTTTCTACGATGGTCCTATCATTCTGCCAAGTGATTGATTTGACATGAACTCCTGGAATTATTCCACCACCTTGTTTTTCGGCACTTGCGGTCGCTTCTTTTGCAAACCATGAATTCAATTTATTCAAAAGAACAGAGTAACCAAAGTTAGCCTGATATTTATGAGCAGATGTAAGATCAATTGAAAATATTTTGTCTTTTGAAGTAGCGTGAAGGATGTATTTTGTGATCAGTCTTTCTAGAGGAGCATTAGCTACAAAATCCTGTCCGTAGACATCTTCAACATTGTTGACCTTGCCATTTTTTGGTTTCTTTGAATAAAGAATTCCACCAGATACATTTTTTGAGCCTACTGTCTTTCCAGCCTCAATCAGGACAGCCTGCTTTTCCAAATTTGATAACTGCTTAAGAGCAGCTAATCCGGCTGAACCACCTCCAATTATAGCAACATCAAAATGCTCCATTTTTACTTTTTGACCTCCATGACTACTTTTTGTTTTCTTAGTTCCTCAATTAGAATAGGAATTACATCTTCCATTCTACCTTTGATAAAAAGATCACACTCATCTTTAATCGGGGAGTTTTCATCAGGATTAATTGCGATGACAAACTCAGATTCCTTCATCCCTGCAATATGCTGCATCGCTCCGCTGATTCCAATAGCAATATATAGTAAGGGGCTAACTCTTCGGCCACTGGTTCCTATTACTCTGTCAGGAACCATATACTTAGAGGTTATTGTTTCACTTGCTATATACGGTTTTTTTGAAATTGGTAATGATATTCCGATCTCTGCGTCCAACTCCTTTGCTAGTTCTTCAATTAGTTTAATATTTTCTTCTGGTAAATCTTTAATTCCTCGGCCAAAACTTATGATTGCTTTAGAGGTATCAAAATCAACAGCACTCTTGATAATTTTGCGACTCAATATCTTTACATTGAGGTCTTGCTCTTCCAATTTTGGAACATATTCTACAATTATTCCGCTCCTTGTGCTATCACGCATAAGTGGTTGGAATACTCCAGGAATTATACTGCATGCCTGGGGATGATATTCCCTTTCTATTGCAGGGTTTCGATTATCAAGGCATAGAATAGTAGTCCATAGAAAACCTGAAAAATCAGGTCGATACATTTCAAGCGTTTTTGCATAGGTCATTGCCTGACCTTTTGTCTTATGTTCATGTTTGATTTCAAGATCTTCAATTACAAGTTTGTTGATATCTGAAGCAAGACCAGATTCTAATTCTACCAGTACTGTAGAAGACAGATGTCTGCCTATATTATCAGCGGCGAAAAACATGTACCTTGGTTTTTTGAAACGTTCAGCATAGTCTGGAGAAATCTTTGCTACACATTCTTTATTTATAGCAATCTCGCTGATTATTTTAGTATCAATTAAATTTCTCGAATATTGTAATTCTGGGCTTTCGGCGTAAATTACTGCATCTGCGCCATAGAATAGCAATTCTTCGCATAATTTTCTGACATTATTTCCTAATAGAACGGCGACAACTTTTTCGTTCGAGGAATATCTTTTGTTAAAATCATCCATGAGCCTCCTAGCTTCACCAAGCATTTCTAAGCTAACAGGAATTGGTTTACCTTCTTCGTGTTCAACTACTACATATAAGTGTCTATAACTACCTTCACTTGTGATCATTGTCATTTAATTACCATTCCTCCTAGAATTTCATTCATCCTCATAACAACTTTTCTTATCTGTTCACGATCGGAGGCATCTACTACTTCGGCTTTTCTGCTTGCTTTTGCTTTTGGAATCTTTTCTACCTTGTATACGATTGTAGGAGATCCAGGAAGACCAACAAATTTTGGATCAACGCCCAGCTGTTGAGCATTGAAAACTTTTAGGTATTTTTTATAATTTTGAGCTCGTTCATTTGCTTCTTTCTGATACTTTACAAATGCTAGTCTTTGTGAAACAGTATTAAATACCGGCTTGTATGATGGATCAATTGTAATGAATACAGGGAGAGGCGCCTCTACCTCTTCTATTATATCATAAAATCCTTGCAAGGTGATCAAACGTTTTGCTATGACAACTCGTTTTTCAAGGTCAATATCATAATCTATTACATTGCCTAGAAACGTATAACCAAGCTTCCATGCTGTCTGAGGACCTGTTTGACCAGTCTCACCATCCGAAGCTCGGTGTCCTGAAAAGACAATATCCATTTTCCCCCCTTCCATTTTGTTTATGCCAGTTTTTAAGACTTCAGCAGTTGCCAGCGTATCGGCCCCTGCAAATATTCTGTCACTGTAAAGATGTAATTCATCTGCGTCACATATTAATTGAGCCTGTTGTAAAGCATAATCAGCTATTGGGGGACCCATGGTTCCAACTGAAATACGGGCACCAACCTTTACTTTGGAATAAAATGCTGCCTTTGATGCGACTGCGCTGTGAGGACCGAGTATACTCTTTGTCTCTGCTCTATTTAGTGTTCCGTCTGAATTGTAGCTGACATTTCCTTCTGAAAAGTCAGGCTCTAGCTTTATAATAACTGCTGTATTAAGTGAAACCATTATACCTTTCCTTTTCTTCCCCATACTGTACCCTTTAAATGGTTTGCGTAAGAAAGTCAGTGCCAAGTGTTACAAATCTCATCATCCTTGTACAGGTATCACAATAACTAACTAATTTCATAGGTGTATTAATTTAACAGTACCGACATAATCTTGTTAGATGCATCTGATGACCATCTGAAAGCTATATCAAATTTTAAGCCCGGCTATTTATGATCTACTATATTTTGATATTAAAATGCCGCAACTTAATGGCTTTGATCTTTATGACAAAATAAAAAAGAGAAAAATAATAACAAGACCTTAGATTTATTGCTACATATGAAATTGATTATGAGGAATTAAGAAAAAAGTTTCCTAATTTACACATAAATTGTTTTAATAAAAAACCATTTCAGATAAACGATTTAATAAGGAGAGTAAATAAGTCAGAACTAGATTTTTAGCTGATGAATCTCCAATCCAGTTTTTACTCTTTTAACCAAAGCTAAACTTTATTTCTATGCGCTGTGTTCTTGCCATCAAGTCATATGTTGCCATTTCATAGTGCTTATTTGTTGACCTTTTCAACGTAATCGGAAATTATTTTATCTAAAACGTTGTAGTGTGCATCACTTATCCTTCCTTTTATATATAATTGTGTAGCTTCTTTTCTCACGTTATCTAAACGATGTAGATATTCTTGCTGTCTATCATCTCCCTCACCATTTTTATACAATGTATCATATGCATTGTTAATTATTATTAGATACTTGCTTAGGTACTTTCTTTGCCTGTTTCGGAATACCCAACTAATAATAATTGAAATAACAGATACTGGACCCAAAATTATGGCCAAATACTGTTCCAGCGAAAGAGTCTGCTTAAAATTTGCCGTTAAAGTCCCGTATTGGGAAGCTGTAAAATGAATAGGATTGGCTGTTAAACCATCAACAACACCAGACCAAGAGCTAAAAATGTAGCCATGGGAGGAATTAGCTGTGCATACAATACTGGTACCGTTACTAATTCTAATAGAACTATTTGAAAGAACAGGTTGTCCATTGCATTCTACATCACCTACATTTGGAGGATTGACATTGAAAGCTTCTCTAACTATCATCTTGTCTTTGTTACCATCTATAATAGACACAATATCAGAACCTGTATTGGTTACGTATACCATGTTAGAAACAGAATTCACCGCCACAAGACTTGCAATAAGTGGAAACTTTACCAAAATAGGCATATTTAACACAGGATCACCAAGCGTTTTAGGACGGCCAAGACTTGGATTGACTATTATGGTATTGACTACCCTATTTGTCTTACCGTCAATAACAGATACGGTACTGGATTGTATATTAGTTACATAAACTTTGTTTGTGACGGGATTGACAGATACTCCTACTGGACTATTACCTACTGTTATAGTACCTGTCACTTTGTTTGTTTTACCATCTATAACAGATATACTATTAGAAGCATGATTGGTCACATATATCATATTGGTAAGTGTATTGGTAGATACTCCTACTGGACTATTACCTACTGTTATAGTACCTGTCACTTTGTTTGTTTTACCATCTATAACAGATATACTATTGGATTGTATATTAGTTACGTAAACTTTGTTTGTGACTGGATTAACTGCTACTCCATAAGGGGCTTTACCTACCGTTATTGTATCTGTTACCTTGTTCGTTATTCCATCCATAACAGAGACGGTGCCTGAATTAATATTGGTCACATATATCCAATTAGAAGAGGGATTAACAGCGATACCGACTGGAGAATTGCCGACAATTATGTTTGATAGTTTTGTACTTGTTGGTCCATCTATAACAGATACAGTATTAGAACCTCTGTTTGTTACGTATACTCTATCATTAAACGGATTTACAGCTACTCCATAAGGAAAACTACCTACCGAAATAGTATCCGCTTTACTGTCTGTCATACCACTTATAACGGATAAGGTATTTGAAAACTCGTTTGTTACGTATACCTTCTTGGTTACCGGATTTACGGCTACGCCAATAGGATAGCTATCAACTGCAACGCCTGGTTGGCTAACTCCCCCCTCCGAACTAATTTGCCCTATTTTTGACATATTATCATTATTCTTTACTGCTGCTGATGCATTAGGAACAACCGTACTTTTTGATACCAACAAATCTTGCAGCCATAGGTTTAGGAACCTATTATAGCCTACTGATGATTTCGTCAATGCCATAAGCGATGACTTTTCAGTATTTACATACTTGGACATCCAGTCAAATACTATTTCAGCTGAAACTGGTAATACTAGTAATATGATAAGAATATATTTTATTTGTACTTTGTTATAAATCATTAAACACTGATTACTGCATAGAACTATCATGTTATAAAAAAGCTTCTCATATCCCATGTTTAGGATTGTCAGATGTTTAACGTCGTTCCTGTGATATTTATTGTATTATAATCGTTTTAGCTATATGTATGTCAATGGTTTCTCTATGTATAAAGTTTTTTGTAAAACCAGAGCCCGCTTATAACACTACCTCCAGTAAGATAACGGATCGCTTTAAAAATTATTCGTTATTTGAGGTTCCAAACGCTTTATATATTATAGCTGGCTAATAAACATATACTAAAAAGTAGGTGATACGAATACGAGAAAAATAATGAGTATAAGGAGCATATCTATTCTTGTATTATCGTTTAGTATAGTGATTGCTTTGATTGGAAAAATAGGCTCATCCTATGAGCAAACTGATACTCTAAATTCAAATTCTGACCAAATTATGCCTACTGCAACTGACAATAATGTATTTAGTGATTTAAGCAGGAATGCGACATTAAATGGTCAAGGCACTGGCCCATAATAATGGTTCATTTTTAGTCTATACTATTACGTACTTTGGCCTCTAATCGGTCCCTAACTTTCTGTTCATGTTCTTTATGGTCATTATTCTTGTCTTGAAGATAGTTTTCGTCATGAAATATGCAGAAACCTGAACCTGAATCTAAAATGTCCTCGTCTTTACTATCACAATTGTAATCAACATCTTCTGATCGTTCATGATCCCAATATTCGTGGTAAACTTGCGCTCTGCCAACAATTAACCATGTCTTAGTTGGTAATAAAATTTTCTCTAGTTTTCATTTGCCAGCAAGCATTTTTCATCTGACTCGGTGGCTTGAATCAATTGATTGTTATTATACAAATAAAACCATTTATCGATTGCTGCTTGTTAATGTTTGTGTAAAATAGCATTCATGTATTCTTTTACAATATGTTTTATCTCATATAGATGCAACGGAATGGATACCTGGCCACGCTGAACTATGAATGCGTATCCTGAAAGATAATTGATTTTTTGGATTCGGGCCCTGTGGCGTTGGCTTGTATTATGGTGAAGCGAGCTACAAATTCTATACCTGATTTGAGACTTGACGTGGACGGCTTAGAATTGTGATGGTCCTTTAGAGATTAAGAATATTATAATGCTTAGTCTTTACATACTGATAAGTCGAACATTTCACATGGTGGAAGTTTGAAACTTAGTGATAGTCTACACAATAATCAATGGCATGTAGTTATGCTGCAAGAACCTTTTTGGAGGATTCTCTCAATTTTTCATACGCTATCCTGATTTTCTTGTAGAAATCTGGCATCTTAGGATCAAGCATCGTATATGCTAGGTAAAAGTCTTCTGCTTCCCTCAAATACCGCATTACCTTTGGGTGTTCAGAAATTCGTGAGATGAATATCATATTGTTTAGTCTATCAGCAAGCTTGATAGTTTTTACGTCGTATTCAGCAGATGTAAGAATATTACAATATTCCTGGAACCTATTGAGTTGACGTTCTTCGTCATTCGTTCCTGAATAATTTTCAAGAGGACGAATTTTCAATTCGGTAGCTATATCATATACTCTATTTCCAAATCTGTAGATCAGGTAAGCCTCAAAGCCATATGCTTTTGTTTGGTACCAATCAAGAATTCTATCGTTGTCCTCTAATACATCATGTAAAATTGCGGAAGCGATTTCAACGCTAGTGATAGTGCGGTTAATAGACCTATAATGTTTTACCACATCGATTGTAACTGGCAATGTATGTGTTTCAAGAAATGGTGACAAACGATCTTCTCTTTTTACTCCTGAATGAACCTCTTCTGCAATCTCAATCGCACCTATTATAAAATCATCGACACGCAACTTGGCTTCGTTTTCCAAAAATGCTGTAAACTCCTGCTTGCTAACTGCATAATCAGGTTCTTCTCCCATGACATTAATAGTATAGAGGTCAAACAAAAGAATTTTGGTATTGTTGTCGCCATATCTTCTCCATATAAACTCAATTATGAATACTTTTTTTTCATAAGTTGCTCTTCTATGATAGGAAATTGTAGATAATTAGAATCAGAATACTGCACTTTTAGTGAAATTATCTTAATTTATGCAATATGTGATTCTTTTTTGAATTTTGATTTTTAAAGATTATTCCTGACTATAAAATTTAGATCCACCGTACTAAAAATTGTTTATATCCGGTTTAACATGTATAGAAGCTGACTGTTGATAAAAGTAGAATGACTATCGCTGCATATCGCTGGTCATATTTGCCAATTTCATAATGCCCAACTTGTTAAAAAACGACGTCGTATAACAATATATGTTCGTTTTGATGATTGGATCTTGCAGTGCTAAGGAGCTCTAGAGGCTTTACCCTGGCAGAAAATGCATTTCCGCCAAGAGGCGACCAGCCTGAAGCCATTGAAAAATTAGTTAGAGGAGTCCTAATAAAGAAAGGATGCCAAACTCTACTTGGAGTCACAGGTAGCGGAAAAACATTTACAATTGCCAATGTTATTGCGAGAACAAACAAAAATACTCTAGTAATATCTCATAATAAAACACTGGCTGCTCAACTGTATGCAGAGTTCAAGGAGTTTTTTCCAAATAATAACGTTGGATATTTTGTCAGCTTCTATGACTATTATCAACCTGAAAGCTATATCCCACAGACTGATACTTATATTGAAAAAGATACTGAAGTCAATGAAAGAATTGAAAAAATGCGATTGGAAGCAACTGCAATGTTAATGTCGGGTGAACCGACAATAATCATATCTACAGTATCATGCATTTACTCACTTGGATCACCTAAAGAATGGGAAGAAAGCGCAACCACAATAACGAAAGGAATGGCAGTTGATAGAAAAGTACTAATTCACAACTTAATTGAATCACGTTATGAACGAAATGATGTATCTCTAGTGCCTGGTAGTTTCAGGGTAAAAGGCGAGACTATTGATATTATTCCAGGATATTCTGATGATGTAATTCGGATTTTACTCTTTGGAGATGAAATTGAAAAAATCAGCATTCATGATCATATCACTATGAAAAAGCTCAAAGATACCAACTCTGTAAAGATCTTTCCTGCTAAACACTATATTGTTGATGATGATTCAAGATTAGATTCGATCAAATCAATAAGGCAGGAACTAGAAAATTGGCTTCCTAATTTACCAAATGAGCTAGAAAGACAAAGGCTTGCTTCACGTACAAGATATGATTTAGAAATGATAGAGGAATTGGGTTATTGTTCAGGAATTGAGAATTATTCTCGCCATTTAGATGGCAGGTCGCCAGGACAACCACCATATTGTTTACTAGACTTTTTTGGTAAAGATTTTTTGATGGTCATAGATGAATCACACGTGACAATACCTCAACTTCGTGCTATGTTCAATGGAGATTACACACGTAAAAAAATGCTAGTTGATTATGGTTTTAGATTGCCAAGTGCTTTTGATAATCGTCCTTTAAAATTCGTAGAATTTGAAAAATATCTACAAAACGTAATTTTCGTGTCTGCCACGCCAGCAAATTACGAAATAAGATTAAGCTGGCAAGTTGTAGAACAATTGGTTAGACCGACAGGATTGGTCGATCCAAAAGTAGAGGTCAGACATACCAAAGACCAGATACAGGATCTAATTCAAGAAATCAGTATTCGAGTAAATAAAAATCAGAGAACCCTTGTTACTACATTGACAAAGAGGATGGCTGAAGATCTTGCAGAATTCCTTGCTAAGAATGATGTAAGGGTGCGTTACTTGCATTCAGAAATTGAAGGATTAGAGAGAACAGAGATAATAAGGCAGCTACGTCTAGGTGAATTTGATGTTTTAATTGGCATTAACCTCCTTAGAGAAGGTCTAGATATTCCTGAAGTATCTCTGGTCGCTATATTAGATGCTGACAAAGAAGGATTCTTACGTAATAACACAAGTCTTATACAGACTTTTGGACGCGCTGCAAGAAACATTGACGGTATGGTTATCATGTATGCTGATCGCATTACGGATTCAATAAAAAATGCAATGACAGAAACAGAGAGAAGACGTGGAAAGCAGATCCAATACAACAAAAAGAACCAGATAACCCCCAAATCAGTTATCAAACCCATTCCTGAAAAAACAGAAGATATTGATCTATTTGTAGATACTACAAAGTCCATGGCAAGAGCGGATCTGGTGAAACTTGCCATAGAGACGGAAGCAACTATGAGAAGATTTGCTGAAGATTTGGATTTTGAGAGAGCCATCAAATTTAGAGAAAAACTGATAAAGATAAAGAGATCTATCGGAGAGGAGCCAACACTGTCAGAGGTTTCATAAGAGTATGCATGATAAAATAATTATCAAGGGTGCACGGGAGCATAATTTAAAAAATATTAACCTTGAAATTCCAAAAAATAAGCTCGTTGTGATAACTGGGCTATCTGGTTCTGGCAAATCAACCCTCGCATTTGATACAATTTATGCAGAGGGGCAGAGACGTTACGTAGAGTCATTGTCGGCATATGCAAGACAATTTTTAGAATTAATGGATAAGCCTGATGTCGATTCTATCGATGGCTTGTCGCCAGCAATATCGATCCAGCAGAAGACAACAAGCAAAAATCCGCGTTCCACGGTCAGTACAGTTACAGAGATCTATGATTATCTAAGGTTACTTTATGCCAGAATTGGAATTCCTCATTGTCCACAATGTAATAGGAAAATTACAAGTCAATCTGCAGATTCAATTACAGACTCAGTCTTAAGATCTGTTCAAGGAGGAAAGAATACAATGATACTCGCTCCAGTCATTCAGTCAAAGAAGGGCACATATGAGAAACTATTTGATGAGTTAAAACAGGATGGATTTGCAAGAATTCGATTAGATGGTGAAATAATTACTCTTGAGGATGAAAATGAAGAAAAATCAAAATATCCCAGACTAAACAAGCAGAAAAAGCACACAATTGAAGTCATTGTTGACAGATTAAAACCCTCTCCTGAAGAAAAAAGTAGACTGTTTGAATCAATCCAATCAGCACTGAAGGTAGGAAATGGTCTTGTAATTGCATCTATTGATGGTAAAGATATGCTATATTCCCAACGCAATGCTTGCCCATACTGCAGAATTAGCCTAGGCGATTTAGAGCCACGCACGTTCTCGTTTAACTCTCCTTTTGGAGCATGCAATAACTGCAATGGGCTTGGGATAAAAATAGAATTTGATCCTGAATTAATAATTCCCGACAAGTCGAAAAGTATTTTGGAAGGAGCGGTCAAGCCGTGGTCTGGTCATTTTGCTACTTTCCGTTCTGCAATGCTTAGGGATGTAGGCAAACGCTTTGGATTTGATCTTTATACTCAGATTTCAAAGATGACAGATCAACAGCTCAAAGTCATTCTATATGGAACTGATGAAAATATTCATTACAAGTACGAATCAAAGTATTCCGACACTAGGTGGGAATATCGCGGATCCTTTGAGGGCATTATTCCAAGCTTGGAGCGCATATATAAACAAACTGAATCTGAGTCAAAGCGGGAAGAGCTTATGCAATTTATGCGTGAGCTGCCTTGTGATGACTGTCATGGAAGGAGATTACGCAGAGAAGCACTATCGGTCAAAATTCAGCAAAAATCAATAATGGATGTTTGTGACCTTTCAATTGATGATTGTTACAGGTTCTTCAAGACAATAGAACTTTCCGAAACTAATATGTACATTGCAAAAACTATACTAAAAGAGATTGTTTCAAGGCTCGATTTTTTGCGTAATGTGGGATTAAATTATTTAACATTAAACAGAATGACAGCTACGCTTTCTGGTGGGGAATCACAGAGAATTAGGCTGGCTACTCAGATTGGTTCAAACTTAACTGGGGTTCTATATGTTCTTGATGAACCTACCATAGGTTTGCATCAGAGAGACAATGCCAGATTGATTGATACATTAAAAAAATTGCGTGACCTTGATAATACATTACTTGTTGTTGAACATGATGAGGAAGTAATACGCAATGCTGATTGGGTTGTTGATATTGGTCCAGGTGCAGGTATTCATGGAGGGGAGATCGTTGGCAATGGTTCGTTGGAAGATATTCTTAAAAATGAGAATTCTATTACAGGTGCTTTCCTCAGAGGTGATAGAATTGTTTCACATGTAAAACAAAATAGAAATAAAAATCCGGAAAAATGGATAACCGTACACGGAGCACAAGAAAATAATCTAAAATCAATTAATGCCCAATTCCCTCTTGGATGCATGACAGTTGTAACAGGAGTATCCGGATCCGGCAAATCAACCTTGGTAAATGATATCTTATTTAAAGCGTTGTCACATTATTTTTACGGTTCCAGAGAAAAACCAGGTAAGCATAGTAACATTTCTGGTTTGGATCAAGTTGACAAAATAATAGGAATTGACCAGTCGCCGATTGGTCGCACCCCTAGATCAAATGCAGCAACCTACGTTAATGCATTTACACCGATAAGGGAGCTATTTGCAAAGACTCATCAGGCAAAAGAAATGGGATACAAAGCTGGAAGATTTTCATTTAATGTTTCTGCAGGAAGATGTGAAGCATGTGAAGGGGGTGGAGTAAGGAAAATTGAAATGCAATTTTTACCAGATGTTTACGTTACATGTGATGAATGCAAGGGCAAGCGATATAATTCTGAAACACTTAGTGTCAAATACAGGGGAAAAACAATTTCAGATATACTTCATATGACGGTTGAAGAAGCATTAGAATTTTTTGCAAACGTTTCAGTTATTGAGAAAAAATTGAGAACCCTGAATGATGTAGGACTCGGATACATACATCTTGGTCAACCAGCTACTACGTTATCTGGCGGAGAGGCACAGAGGGTTAAACTTGCTGCAGAACTTTCAAAAAGGGATACAGGTAAGACAGTTTACATACTTGATGAACCAACAACTGGTCTTCATTTTGCTGATGTTAGCAAATTGTTACATGTTTTAAAAAGATTGGTAGATCTTGGTAATACTGTAATAGTTATTGAACACAATCTTGATGTCATTGCAAGTGCGGATTGGATTATAGATCTTGGTCCAGAAGGAGGGGAAAAGGGTGGTGAGATTGTGGTTGCTGGAACGCCCGACGAAATTGCAAGAAATGAAAATGGCAGCTACACTGGCAAATATCTAAAACCAAAACTACTAATTGATCAAATAATTCAAAGAGGTGCAAGGTAATCACAGGATCTGTGGAAGGTATCACTTTTATGATGAAAAAACAGATCCCACAAGACCCTGGAGTTTATTTAATGAAAGACCATGAAGGGAAAATAATTTACATAGGCAAAGCAAAAAATCTTCATAAGCGTGTCAGTTCTTATTTCTTAAAGCAGGACTCCAGCAGTAATAACAATAATAATCAATACAATAATAACTGGAAAACGTCACAGCTTGTAAGAAAGATCGTTGATATCGATTTTATAGTAACTGATAATGAGATCGAAGCATTTTTGTTAGAATCCAACCTTATCAAAAGGTACAGGCCTGTATTTAATATCGAATTAAAGGATCAGCAGCGTTTTACATATCTAAAAATTACAGATGAAACTTTTCCTCGCTTGCTTGTAGCAAGACGTAACAGAAATGGTGATTTTTACGAACCAAAGGGTAAAATATATGGCCCTTTTGTACGTGGGAGTTCAAAGTTCCTTACCGTTGGTCTTTTAAGAAAATTATTCAAAATTAGAATCTGCGACAAACTACCCAAAAAACCTTGTTTGGAGTACTTCATAAAAAATTGTGATGCACCATGCATCAATAATATAGCACGAAGCGAATACATGAAAAATGTTTTTGCGCTGCGGGAGATATTAGAAGGAAAAAGCAGCATTGAAAAATTTGTAAACGATATGAAAAATGAAATGGAAAGAGCTTCAGAATTACAGCAATATGAAAAGGCAAAGGAAATTCGTGATACTCTGCATAGACTGAACAATTTGCGTATCAAGCAGAAAATGGAAAAGGCGGTAAATCATAATGCTGATGAAGAATACATTGGAATTCTCAAAGATATTGCAAGAGGTATAGCCCATGTAATGACTTTGCGCAGAACCCATGGAGTTATAAGTGATAGCAAAAAATTCGAATTTGATTTGGTCGGTGATAATTCATTGACAGCATTTCTCTCGCAGTATTATTCTACAGCTCCAATAATTCCCAGGTTTGTATATGTAAATGAAGATATCGAGTCAAAGAATGTTTTAGAAGCATCAATCGAGCGACTTGCCGACCATGCGGTAAGCATTACCAAGATTTCAAAAGACTTTCAAGTAAAAGAAAAAAGGCAGTTGATGGACCTACTTACTCGCAATCTCATCCTCCATACTGAAAAAGGATATGATCCAAGCATAATAGATTTGAAAAACATCATTCATCTACCTACGATCCCTGCCATAATTGATTGTTTTGATATTTCTAATTTCGGAACTTCATTCGCGGTTGGATCATGTACAAGGTTTGTTAACGGCCAACCAAACAAAGCAGGATACAGAAAATTCAAAATCAAAACCATACCAAGTCAGAACGACTTTGCAATGATAGAAGAAATTGTGTCCAGAAGATATTTGTTAACTGAAAAGACTGATCAAGACCAAATGCCAGATTTGATAGTGATTGATGGGGGAAAGGGGCAGCTACATTCTGCAATACATGCTATTCACGAGTTAGGAATTGATATTCCATGTATTTCATTAGCAAAGGAAAATGAAGAAATCTGTGTCCCTTACTCAAACAAACCTATAATTCTTCCAAAGAGTAGCTCTGCACTCAAGCTTTTACAACATATTAGAGACGAAGCTCATAGATTTGGACTAGCTTACAACGTCAATTTAAGAAAGATAAAATAAACTAATTTGTGACAAGACCATTTATCATTTACTATAACAGAAGAAAAAAAGTTGTATTATTATGGTTATGAATCAAGAGAGGAAGTAAATCATAAGGAATCTGAAATTGAAATCAAAGAATTATTGCGTCATGTAATAGAATTTTATTTGTTAAATCATTCTAATTACTTTAGAATCAAAAAGTCCCAATGTTGCATCATCTAGTCCTACAAAATGTAGAACAAAGTGTCTGACACCGATATCTACATATTTGCTGATACCTTCAATTATCTTTTCAGGGGTTCCAATTGCAATGCCGTTGACAAGATATTGAGTATATTCTTCTATGGTTTTATCATTCCTTTTATTTTGTGCAAGAACTTTGCTCACTTCGTCTTCTGATTCTCTTATTATACAAGGCAAGACAACAGAGTACTGTATATCTTTTTTAGAATCCCTTCCAATAGAATTGCAATACTCCTTTAAGAGAGAAATTTTTCTTTTCATTTCATCAGGGGAACCAAAGAAAAGATTGTATCTATCAGCATGTTTTGCTACAACTTTAAGCAAATACCTTTCACCTGATCCCCCAACCATTATAGTAGGATACGGCTTTTGGATTGGCTTTGGATTACATATTGCATCTTTTATTCTATAGTATTTTCCTTGAAACGAAACATGTTTGTTATCTGTCCACATTGCTTTGATTATGCTTATGGATTCATCAAGTTGCATAATCCTTGTTATGTTAGATGGGAAATCATATCCATATGATAAATATTCCTGTTCGTACCATCCTGCGCCTATTCCTAATTCTACTCTACCATTACTAATAATATCTAACGTAGATAACATCTTTGCTAATAATAATGGATTACGATAAGAATTGCATACAACTATTTGTCCTATCTTTATCTTTTCTGTAATTGCTGCAGTAGCAGATAATAAAGTAAAACATTCGAAAATATTTTTTTGTATATCGTCCTTATAATGAGGAATGAGATGATCATAAGCATAGATCGAATTAAAGTTCAAGTTATCAGCTGTTGTTGCAATAGACTTTGAGAATTCATATTGGCTAACAGGGTCATTTTCCTCTTCTAATGGGAAATCACCTCCTCTCCAACCTTGTGGAATAGCTAATCCAAATTTTATATTATCTGACATAATCTTTATACTTGTCTTGTGAATAATCTAGAAAGAAAAACCTTTAAAGCTTAAGATTACTATATTCTATAGTAACAAGAACCTATTTTTAGCACCGATATCGTCATGGATCAAGTTCACAACTCATAGATGGATCAATAATTAGCATATTTTGTATAAGGAAATTTAGACACATTCCTTTTTCAGCCTACCCAATGCTATTATATTGCAATTGTAAACAAAGTTATAGTTAGTATCTTATGCATGATGGATATGAGAATATGATAGTGTGTATGGTATGATAACACTTATCTGTTTATACTAAATATAATTCTACGTGACATCTTTCAAGATTTATGATAAATTCCTAACTTTTACTCTAATTACTTTCAGCATCTCACTGGTTGGAGTGGTTGTTTATGTATTCCCGAATAATACAGCATATGCTCAACAACCATTAAACTTGCATTCATCTCAGAACAATACCAGTAATCTTAATACTCTATTCGTCACAGGAACTGCAAATACTAAATTAAAACCTGATAAAGTTATACTCTCTTTAGGAGTTGAGACAAATAACAAAACAGCAAATGCAGCCTTGGTAGCCAATTCAAAGATAATGAACAAAGTAATTGATGCATTAAAAACAGCTGGCGTAAAGGAAAATGAAACTAGTACCTCATCCTTGAGCATATCTCCAAACTACAACTATTCACGACCTTCTGATACTGTAGGAAAGATAACAGGATTTACAGTATCTAACTTAATCCAAATACAAAGTACAAACATAAGAAATGTATCAAAGTGGATTGATACTGCTATAGCCTCAGGAGCCAATACTGTAAATAGTGTTGATTTTACATTGTCTAACAAAAAATTAGATGAAACCAAAAATAATCTTATAAAACAAGCAATTGACAATGCAATAACTAAAGCCGATATTGCGACTTCTGTATTAGGATTAAAAGTAGTAGGAGTAAAGTCAGTTAATCTTAATGAGTTTGACCTTCAACCTCCTGCAATTCCTTTAGCAAAAGAATCAGTGGCGGCATCAGCACCACCTACAGCTAATAGATCAACTCCTATAATCTCTGGGGAACAGCAAGTCAATACAAACGTAGGTATTGTGTTTTCAATCCGTTAAGAGCATCATAATATAGTGCCATAGAGCGTTTACGATGAAGTGGGTAGTATCACGACTATCAATCTATTTGGTAATCTAAAGTCGTTCAATTTCAGTTAACAGTATATTGTACCTATCGCTTAGCAAAGTTAGAGTCACTAAGTCTGGTTAGTTCATCGTTCTTGCTTTCCACTACCAGCTTCTAGTTTAGTTGCTGTATTCTGATGTTGGGAGGAACCAGTACCAATATCAACACTCCATCCATTTGCTACGAACTATTCCTTGAGAAAATATTGAATCTAGTAATAACATAGAAAACATCGAACTATGGGTTAGTAAATCATAAGTTAACAAGAAAAAGGATCAGAAGATCAAAGACAGAAAAAACTCTTCAAATTATTGTGAGTTTTCATTTTATCTTATAGATATAATCTCTGGCATAAGTTTTTGTTTATTTCTAATGTCTACCAACAGGTGGTACTTGCTAACTAGCTTCCAAGCAAATGTGCCA
Source organism: Nitrososphaeraceae archaeon (assembly GCA_036522495.1). Taxonomy (GTDB): domain Archaea; phylum Thermoproteota; class Nitrososphaeria; order Nitrososphaerales; family Nitrososphaeraceae; genus Nitrososphaera_A. The sequence continues at coordinate 22,454 of DATDFS010000260.1, forward strand.
TGAATAGTATCAACATTTCTTATAGCCCAAAATCACCATATATACTTTCCATAGCCGATCACTCGTTTAGTTTTGTTGTCATTGTCCAAAACATACAAAACCGTAGTTGTTCAGTGAGCGTTATATGTTAGCTGATCATTATTAGAAAATCTTCTTATGACTCTACCAACGTTTGATAACCAATAATACAAAGTCTTGTTATAATATCCATCAAGGTTTTGTACTCTCTTTCCTCATCAAGACTCATACCTGTATGTATTAGAAATCCTCTTCCAAATTTTACTGCAACGACAGGATAGATAGTGCTGTTATTATTATCATCATTGTTCCATGCAGAATCAGAAGAATGGGTTAAAGGTATAATATCTTGAGACAATTTTCTTACAGGTCTATAAACCTTGGCTTTAGTCCTAGGTTTATCTTGACCTAATATTGCATCAAATTCAATCTCTATTTCTTTAGGGCCCACTATATTTTTCTGTAGATTATCCCATTCAGTCTCTAATCCAAAATATCTTTTCAAAATTAAACTTTCTGAGGGAACTCTGAGACTTTGTTTTATGTGCAGTTCATGAATTCCATCGATATAGTTAGTTTGTACATCGTCTAGTCCTGGAATAAATCCAACTACGAGTTGCGATTTTCCAGTATTTACATCCCAACTATAGGCAAAAGATTGTCCACCTGAATTTACAAATATGCCACCATCTCTAATGTAAGAAGTTATTGTTTTAAACCCCTGGCCTTCTGCATTACCTAATTCGGGATAGGCTTCACCAAATGGATTTATTATAATCGAAAAACCGCTATTGCTTATATTCGAAATAGGTGTCATTGACACATCAAATAGATTTAATTTATTATTATTAACATCTTGCTTGATATTTTTAAGATCTATCATCCACTGTACTGCTTTTCTATATCCTGAATGCGGATAATATGAACATGGTTTTTCGTGTCTTGCACTAAGATATCCTGAGAGTATCCCGATTTTGATTGGTGGCTCAAAGATCTGATAATAATGAATTTCTCTAAGCTTATTTATTAAAAAGCCGACCTGGTTTAAGCTGGTTTTAGTATCATCTTTGTCAAACACCTGCGATGGTGATCTAGTTGTACCTTCACTTTCATAATAGCCATATCTTGCAAGGTTTCTTCTAATATCTGAAAACTTGCTTAAAACATCATATATCCTGATCCTATCATCATCAGACAGTATTTCGCTAGATATTTTTATCATATCTCTCTGTGATATCTCATGAGTAATGTTAAAGTAATTACCTGACAATAGTGTTAGAGCTTTCCAGAAAAATTCTGATGAATGAAAAAGCCATGCATTAGAGGAAGCATAGCGATAAATATTGAAATTGTCTTCAGCATTACTATATCCTGCAAAACATTCTTTGGCTAAAAAAATGTAATAACCTTGCTGTTGTTTGCTTAATTTGCTTAGTACTTTTGAAGCCAATTTCTTTCCAATAGTGATGATACCTTATAAGTCTAAAAGCATCAAATATATTGCTTCTTTATCTAAGATATCATCATTATCTACTGCAGTTCTCAACGCAGTTATCAGTTTATCAAATTTATCTGGATTAAGTGCTATCTTCTCACAGTCATTCTCTAATATCATCTTGCAATGTCCTAGCATTGCTTTGTCTTCTGCATTAAAATTAACAGGAACTATTTCATATCTTTTATAACTTGTCACTTTGTACCGCGAGGACATAAGCTGTGACGCGTAGACAGGATTTTTGTAATGGATGGAAAGATGAATGCAGATAGTTCGTATTAGATATGCCGGATTAATTTATTATTCCTTACCTGAATGAAAGGAATATTTACACTGTAGTTGGAGGCTGTGGTTTTGCTTTACCAAAAAATGCTCTTACATGTCGTCTATACAAATAATACAATATCACTATGTTAATTGCTAAACCTATTAGAGGAAAGGTTATAGAACCTACAATTCCTGAAATGACATTCTTAGTATTTTCAAGCGAAGAAGCTGTAATAACAGATGTGGAAAGTATTTGTATTGCGATTCCAATGATAAGCAATATTATAGTTATAGTCCATGCCCATCCTTTTCCTTTGAGGAGTCCATAAAACATGACAAGATATCCAATACCTATTGCCAACAATACTCCGCCTACTACGGCAGAAATTGTGCCAAAGAATTGAGCTACAGCTTGTGAAGAAGTGCTTGTAGAATTACCTGAAAACAAAGCTCCCAGCGCAACTAGAGTAATTCCAGATAATAATAACAGTATGCCACTTATTATAGTAAGTATTGCTATTATCGTTACTCCAGTAGGCCTGTGCTGCTTATTTTGCATTATATTAGATAATGTATGACTTCAAATCATGTATATATGCTGTATGATAGATAATACTGTATTCGTCAAAGTTTCCTTAGTGTATTTCTGCATTCGGTCGATTAATGGAAAATGATATTGAAATTTAGATAGCTAATTCACAATAGTTTTTAGCGGAATCCATATTATTCATAGGATTTTATCATTACCACATATGCATTATCAAATTCTAAAAGAACCAATGGCAATGCTTGAAATTCAACTCAATAAAGAAGAACAACTTACTGCAGAAGCAGGAGCAATGGTTTACATAAAAGGCAACATAGAAGTTAAAACTACAACACGCTCCGGCGGCTTCTTTAAGAAATTTAAGGTTGCTGCATTGGGTCGTCAATCATTTTTTGTTAATAACTACGTTGCACATGAAGATAATTGCTTTATTGGCTTGACAGGGCCTCCAATCGGAGATGTTGTGAGAATGTCAATTAATGCTAGTAATGGTGGTGGCCTTATTGTGCAGTCTGGAGCTTATATTGCATGTAGTACAGGAGTAATGCTTGATACAGAATGGCAGGGTTTTAAAAAAGGAATTTTTGGAAGTGGATTGTTTATGTTAAAGGCAAATGGTGTAGGCGATTTATTTGTCAATGCATATGGAGGCATAATTCAAAAGGATTTGAAAGATAATGAAAAAATGATATTGGATAATCATCACCTCGTAGCATTAAGTGAAAATTCAAACTACAGAGTAATGAAATTTGGTGGGCTGAAAACTACGATCCTTGGAGGAGAAGGGCTTGTTACTGAAATCACAGGGCCAGGATCAGTTTATTTTCAAACCAAAAACATTGAAGATTTTGTGGACTACCTTGGAATAGAAGAAAGGTCGGACTCAGACGACTATACGTAGAGGTATGACAGCAGTTTTGTTATGCGGTAAATGATTGTCATGCATGTCGTTATTGTGACTACTTAACAGGTTAGCACTTGGAGGCTGTTGGTACATAGGCTGATTCTCCTATTGTAATACTTGTTGCTGCGACTGTGAGTGCAGGGAACTAGTGAAGACAATGTCGTAAAACAATCAATGATAAAGCAGAAAGGTCATCGCTGTATCTATCATTTCTGCAGGCGGCACATCCGTGAAATAACAACTGCACAGTATTGCCAAGCCTGTTTGTTTAGCTGGATTAAACCCTATAAACTGCTATACCCATCTATGCCACCATTATGCCATACAACCTGTCTTCCAAGTTCAGTTGCGCTAAGCCATGCTGATCCTATATATTCATGGCCAGTCGATTTATATCCAGAAAGGTGTACAGTGAAATGCGCATCAAAAGAAGTGACATCCCGTGATTCTTCATATGAAATCGTTTTTCCAGATTCCGGTATACAAAGCTATGATTGCATGATCATTAAGATGGCTTGTAGATTTGATCTCCTACACTTTTATTCTTGGTCTTTGTCTCAGTCATCCGTTGAGGAATATATGTGATATCATGGTCTAATTTCAAATGACTTAAAAAAGCCACTCCATTATTAACTGTATCCTTGACTATCAATCCTCGTCCACAAATACTACACTTGATAATGTGTTCATATCTTGATGCCATACGATTAGGACAGCAAAATATCTTTAATAACTAGCTAATAAACCAAGCCGCCGAAAAAGGTGTTGTAAAAGGAATCAAACTCGTTGTTCGCAGTTATTATTACTAATTCAAAGAGATGATAATGCTCATGGGAATTCAGTTCCAATGCTAGCACCCTCGATAAGACCTTAAATTGTCTCTTACTTTTTATATTTGAAAATCCAAAATCGTCATTATATGATGAAATGTGCCTGTTGTGGAGCAAAAATGTTACCATACAAAGAGTTGGAAAAAACAATAGTTTACAAATGCCAAGAATGTGGTTTAAGCGACAGCAGATTAAAGGATAGTTAGAACACAACTGTGCAAAAGTCGATTCTCTAAAGGTCTTAATATGGTATTTTTAACCTTTCATCCGTTGACTATACAATAAATGTCAACCTGTAATGTATTGATTATATCTGACTTGTCTGTCTGCCCACCCACGTCTGACTTGTGCTATACCAAATCTTAAAAATGCAAATTAACAGGATGATGTTGTGCATCTGAATCAATTACTAGTTTGACATTATTTTTAACTACCATCCTTACAATTTAAAGTTCTAATACTATTAATCATCCTATGATATTTTTGATGCATGCATAAAAGTTATTGGTTCTGGCAATTTTTTGTTTTTAGGTGAAATAATGTATTCTCTGATGCACGGTTCGTTGAATCTCGCTTTCAAACGACATTCCACAATGAGTGCATATGTAAATTCCAAATTGTTCCATATCACCTTGTTTAAGAATCGCAATCTCATTTTCTACTTCAGTATTCTCTGCAACTATATAGTCATTGATATGATTTTGCATAAAGATATGTTGTATAATTTGCTTAATCTTTTGAATATTATTTTCATCAGCAAAGATAATGACATCTTTATTGTTAATGTTATTCTCATTGCTGCGATGATTAACTGAACTAGATTTTACTTCAGCGCTATTAAGAATGATATATCTCAAATCTCCAGCAACGTATGATATATCTACTTTAACGGCCATGAATAATGATAACCTATTGTTAAGTCAATCTAGTTTCTGATATTTGTTTCTTTATATGGACTGCAGAATTTTGCAATAAAATGATGCAATTCGAAACGATAGTAGTATATCAGTAGAGAGATCTGTTTGTTTTGCATATGAGAGCAGCATAAGCCTATTGAATTAAGGTTAAAGAAATAATAAGTATATGATATTCATCCAAAATGAGTAAAAACAACCTAGCTACTGAAAGTATTGTATAACCAAACAGTCATTTGTGGATGATTTTCATTAACCACGATTTTACACGATGTACGCCAGGAAGAGTAAAGACCCTTGCAATGACGATAGGACAATTTAACTGATCCATTAACGCCAAAAAGTGTAAATTATTAAAGAGATTGAATTTACCTATGGTGGCACCAGTAATTACCACATCTGGTTGTGATGCATTAACAGCAGATAATATCAAATCAGCAGACTTCTCACTATTCTTCTCAGTTTCATCTGACAAATAAATTTCGTTAAACTCCACTCCAACCTGTTCAAGGTACTCTTTTTGCCTGATATTATAAGAAAGACCATCATCATCATTTTCATTTTCATTAATATCATGGTCATCTTTTTTATTTACTGACAGCACACTTACGTTAAACTTTCCAGAATGCTCCAGCCAGCTTGTTGTCTTTAGTACCACATCCGAATGATCTCCTCCATCGTATAGAACTACCAAATTCTTCTTTTCCTCTCCTTGCTGTGAAAAAGCACCTATTGATTTCTTATCTGTAGATTCAAATAGGCGTAGGTCATCACCGGTTGTTCGAATAGCTAATATGTCACATGTAATCAGTGTTTGAAGTTTCTTGCTATTTCGTAACATTTCAAAATCAGTAATCAGCAGATCGATATTTTGTTCCTCAATAGTTGCTAATATAGCTTCGATCGCATCATGGGAAATTCTAACTAAATAGTGATTCAATATATTTTCTTTTTCTAACATTTCCTCTAAAGGTACAAATGATCTTCTTGCAGTTTCGGCAAATGCGATCCCTGCAGAAAGTGGTGTTTGGTGTGGCACTGTAATTACTCTCAGAATATTCACTTCACCATCATTTTCTTTTGCAATTGTAGTAGCATATTTTATTAATCTATCAGGGTTCTCAGGGGTGTAAGGAATTAAAATTCTAAAATTCTTTCGTGTAAGATCGCCTTCGCTTGTAATAATGGGTGCATAGTGGGCAATCTCCTTTTTGAAAGTATACATACGATAAAGTGCAAAGCCAACCAAAACCCATATAGCTGAAATACCCCAGCTTAAAGGTTGGGTGAATAATAAGTATAATGCGAGACCAAGTGTAAGGAATACCCCTACAGCTGGGATTTTTGGAAAGAAAGGAGTCTTGAAACCGTAGTTTAGTTTATCACCATACATCCTTCTTATGGTAATAACAGAAATATTTACTTGAGTGAACAATAGTAGGAAAATAACACCAGACGCAACTGCTATTTGATCAAGTGGTAATGCATATGCCATGATTGCCATTACAACACCCGATATTGCGGTCGCAATATGAGGCGTTTTGTGTTTCGGATGTATAGAACTCAGTAAATGCGGTAGATTATAGTGTCTGCCCATTGCAAAGGCAACCCTTGAAGAGGAAAACGTAGTAGCATTTAAAGCTGCTATAGAAGATACCATCCCTCCTATAAGTACTACAAAGGCTCCATATGGCAGAAATAGTTCCGCGGCCTTCTTGATACCAAGATCACCACCTTCTCCTATAAATTTCCATGCTGGAATACCTGCAGGAAATATTGAACCTATAGAAACAAAGGCAACAAGGCAATACATGACAACAACAAGTGCTAACGATATGAAAATTGCCCTTGGAATGTTTTTCTTTGGGTTCTTTACCTCCTCACCTGTTTGAACTATTATCTCATAACCTTCAAATGCAATAAATGTCAAACCCATAGCGGCAACAATTCCACCTAGCCCTTTTGGCATAAAATCGGCAAAATTTGCGTGCCAGTTTGGATGTGTATGTATTGCCCAAAAACCTGCACCTATTAGGATGAGAATAGTCCCAAGCTGAAATACTGTAACTATGGTTCCAGTTTTGCCTGTGTCCGAAACCCCTCTGATGTTGATATAAGTAAAGGCAGCTATAGATGCAACCGCTATCAACTTATCAAATGGAATAATTCCTAAAAGAGGTTGGTTTCCAAGAATATGGATCATTTTCAATAAGCTAAATAGAAATGATCCAAATCCCACAGAATACAAACTGCCAGCAACAATGTGGGCAAACCATGCCATCCATCCGCTTATAAAGGCATTTGGTCTTGGCAATCCTTCTCTAACCCACAGATAACCACCGCCAGCTTCAGGCATTGCTGATCCCAGCTCAGCATAACCCATGGCTGTAAAAAGTGTGATTACTGCATTAATAATGAAGGCAATAATCGCTGCTGGTCCTGCAAGACCTATAGCTGGTCCAGTGAGGACAAATATAGCTCCCCCTACTAAACCAGCTATCCCAATCATAATAACATCTACAAGGCCCAATGAACGAACGAGATGTTGTTGATGAGGATGTTCCGATGATAGTGGCGACTCTTGATCGTCTGGGGTCGACAATACGTGCACGAGTATGTCTAAGAAGAGCAATTAAAACGTTTACAATCATTGTTAGTTTTGTTAGCTTAAAGCCAATAACATTAGCAAGTATGTTATTTAGTTTAGCATAATGGAGCAACAACAAGAGCAAATAATCAGAATGCAATTCAAACATAGATCTGCACTTTTAGATTTATTACAAAAATCAGCTTAACATATATTGACCATGGAAAGTTCAAATAAATGCCCTCCTATTCCAAAGCGCTAGTGGGAGAACAGTATATTAAGTCGAGTGGATGACGAAGATAACGAACAATTAATTCTATAGTTTATCAGCAATGATATTTAGCCTAACATAATCTAATGACCAAGGTGTTTGAGATTTGTTACTACTGATACTAGCACTACTCTTTTCAACCTCCTGCAAAAACAATTCCAAATATCTGTTCTTTAGTTTGTCATCATCAGGAAGGCGTTCTAGGAAGGGTTTCATTATTACGGTTTTTACAAATCTAGAGTATATTTCACGGTCAATAAGGTTCACACAATCATTATGCAAATGAATTTTTGTACTTACATAACCTATCTCTCCTAGTAATTTACTAGTATCATCGGGCTTTGCAAAATACCATGATTGGTTGAAGCTTGTAAAATATTCCTTAAATTCATTAAACTCCATAACGCGTCGTAATATCGCAAGGATTCTTTGTAAGTTTCCGTATCCTCCACATTGGATTAATAATTGTCCCCCTTTAGTCGTCTCATCGCAGTTTAGCATATCCCAAAAATGCTGGAAAACTTGTGCATGGTCATGAACCCAATGAAGTGCAGCATTAGAAAATATGACATCTAATTTTGTAGGAAGTTTTACGTGGGTAAAATCAGATTCTACTAACTCGACATTTTCTAAACCCTTAAGATTCCTTTTTGCCTGTCTTATCATATTGGAGTCCACATCCACAGCATAGACCTTTCCTCTAGGGACTTTTTTGGCTAACAATTTGCTAATGAGGCCGGAGCCGCAGCCTGCATCCATGACAGTTTCATTTCCATTCCATTTTCGCCATTCAAGGATTTGTTGACCCCATCGATATTGTACTAACCGTGAAACCTCATCATACGTCTGTGCGTCCCAACAATTTTTATCATGGATCAATAATTCTAGTAACCGATTATTGATTGGCCTACCAGTAAAAATAGATTATTATAGTTTGCTGTATACATGAGAGCAACATCAGGGAATCTCTCCTACCAAATTCTTTGCATCGAAAACCGATTCTATCCACTAAAGTACAATGCTAATGCGACCTGATTCATTTCCTCTTTCCTATAACGTTAATTTTATTCAAGACTATAGGCAATCATTTTATCACATCTGCTGTTTCATCTCAAGTTCCGCATTATTGTTGTCAAAGCCATAAGTAGTTGATCCGATAATTGTGCTATGGCATCGTCTTTCATCTTGTCACGATTTCTTAATGATTCATTCAACTCTATCAACTCTCCAACCTTGCTTTGTATATCTGCCCTGCCTCTCTAGCTGAACGATATTTAGAATGCTTAAACAACAACAAGGTAGTGGCCACTGTTGCCCCCGTTTTATTTGCAGCATCATCTCTGTTCTATTCATGATTTGACAACAAATCCAAACTACCTGAGCAGAACAACATAGTTGAATTTACCAGGAGCAACCGAAGATCTTGGTATACTCATTTCTCCATGAACAGAGGAGAGTAGCCCTGATAGAGTTGTCATTCCCTTTTATGTCATTGTTGTTCCATTCTTTGTGGACTCTATCAGACCTTGCATTTTCAGATGTTTTAGCAATGTCCTGACAACACCTTCGCCAAGTGACAATTCTTTACATAATAAAGCTCTGCTCACATGTCCTTTCTCTTCCACAAGTTGGTTGCAATGCCTTGAAAAGGTGAGCCAAACTAAAAGAAAGTACCCTGCTTGGAGCATACCTGTTTGCAGCCTTTGCTAATGCGTGACCATAACCATTTACCACACATTTTTTACCCCTGCATGCAACTAATCATCTGACATTTGTCATTTAATTCTATGCGATGATGGTGTTAGTTCATTTGAGCATTAAACTGGCTTGTCCTTATTGGATAAACCAACCTGCAGTTTATATAAGGCGCTCTTTTATAGGAGGCAATGTCCGTCATTATTAAACAGGTTACAAAAGAAAGCAGCAATGTACCAAAGATAGCAGTAGGGGCATTACTTGGAATTTTAGCATTTGGAATATTTGTAGTAGGATATGACCAAGGACAGTTGGCACAGGCCCTGTTTGTTCCAATGGGAATTCATCTAAACCACAATCAATTAATGATGATACATGAATTTAATCACGATTTAAGACACGCAGCAGGATTTCCATGTCATTAATATGATGATATCACATAGAAGAAACTGAAAAAAAAGACTTTTTTATATTAGAAGAAAAATGAAAACATTCACCTTTATTACAATAACTCTTTTTTCTGGTGCAATTTCAGGCGCTCTTCTTGGTTTAATTAACCAAGGCATGGTTGAACCGTTTATTGATAAAGCTATAGGAATTGAAACACAGAAACAGGTCAATGCTGGTAAAATTATTGACTTTGCACAGCAATTACAATATCGTATCTACCAGAAGGAAGGAGAAATAGTAGCAGCTACTGTGCTGGGTATATCATTAGCATCATTATTTGGAGTGGTTTTTGCATATAGTCGAAGTTCTTTGGCAGGTTCAAACAATAAAAAGAAAGCGCTCATTTTAGCTGGTTTGATGTTCTTTGTATTGTTCTTGGTTCCTGCACTAAAGTATCCAGCTAATCCGCCAGCTGTAGGCAATCCAGCCACAATATACTATAGGGAAAGTTTATTCATTGGATTCATAGCTGTTTCTGGCTTTAGTACATTGGGACTTGCCTTACTTTATAGAAAACTGGGAAAAAATCAATCAAAAAGGAAGATTGGAATTCCATTGATAATATATGCTGCCATAATGATTAGTGCATATCTTGTCTTTCCACCAAATCCTGATAGAATTACAATACCGATGGATTTGATCATGAGCTTTAGAATCGCAAGCGTATTTACTACAAGTATTTTCTGGGGACTTCTAGGCATAATCTTTGGAGCATTCTGGGACAAATTCAGACCACACGAGATAAGTAAAGAAATCACTTCCTCAATTTAGCTCTTGCCAAGTTCATATATCAAATACGACTGCGATAATGATGTTTCTTATAATGGATCATTAGCAAGACCATTAATTACTTGTCCTATACTGCTGGCGAAACGAGAACCATGAGGAAACAAAGTGATAATGGTTGGTGACGATATAAATGACGCACCTGCATTGACACAGGCTGATATAGGAATAGCAATAGGCTCTGGTACTGATGTTGCCTTATCATCAGGACACATAATACTTATGAAAAGCAATCTACATCAAATCCTGTATGCTTTGAAAATAGGCAGTACTCCATGAAAAAAATAAAACAGAACTTGTCTATGTCATTTGTTTATAATGTTGTAACAATATCAATAGCTGCTGGATTGCTCTATGGCATTACAAACCCTCTTGTCATTACGCCAGCGTTGGCAGCGCTTGGATGGGTCATAAGTGATTCTGCGGTGTTTGGAAATTCACTACTAGTTAGAAAATTCAGTTTTCTTCCGTTTAGGAATATCTGGGAAGTTAGACAAATTACTCGCCAAAATATCAACTCAGATCATGCAAAGATTTAGAAAATGTTATCTCATTGATATAATGCTTCTTTGGAAGGTCAGAGATGCTCTGCTGCTATGATAAAGGAACCACAGTATTTGCCTTGTTCTATTCCCCTTATTGCTCGCATTCGCCCTATAAAATTTGAAACTCTTTCAGCATTACCTTCTGTTACAAATACCTCTGCACAATTATCTCCCCCAATGTGTATGTGAAGGTTACCTTCTACAATATCATCATACTCATGCCTAAGATGCAAAGTATATCATCTAAGTGTGGCCAGACATTGTCTTATTTTCACTATTTCCTATACTCAACGAATCCTCGTATATGTTTGCTGATCAGCGGGTAATACTAATGTGTCATCGTCTAGCGTTAATACCCTGACTTTGAAATGGTATAAACCTCCCTCCAAAAAGATCTGTCCTTATACAACTACTGGTGTGTCTAACGTACCTGTATACATATCTAAAACAGGATCCTTTTGAGCATAGATTATGGTTCTGGTGGTACTTTTAGGATTTATTTCTAATTTTAAATCTCCATAATGATGGTGGAACCATTCATTAAGTAGTGTCTGACCCCTTTTCTATACTAATATGGTAAGTCACATGAAAATATGTTCCATTGTTACTTGAATTAAATATGCTAAATTCAACTGGTGGATTTTGTCCTTTTTTAATGTCTCTGTTGTAACTACACGAGGTATCGTTTTTGTAAATAAACCAACTTTCCCTTCTCCTACACATGCTGATAGTCGAGCTTGAAATAGACCGTCGCTAAAAGCTGGTTTTACATAATAAGATTATGTAAGAAAAATAAGCGAGATTAGCACTAGAGTAACAGCAGTAGTAAAAGTAGCAACTGGAGCTAGTGGTTTTCGAAAAAGTATTGTGCAGATACTTTCATTACCAGATATATTTTATTATTTTGTTAAAAACCAATAGGTATAACTAACTTGCCAAAAATTAGTAACATGAATTTAAAAATAAAAAATTGCATATGGTCAAGATAGAAAGGATGGAGTCATATAATTTTCTTATCATATCAAGATGGGCATATTCTTGTAATGTAGACAAAAACATTCTGACATGTCAAATGGGTGTTTGTTTATCTTGTGGTCTTTTATATACTAAATATACTGCAATTCCTGCAGCAACAGAAGTAATAGGAGTCACGTAATAAAGCATTAACATACCAAAAGATTTGAAGCCAGTCGATAAAGCTTGGGGAGGAACAAGTACTTTGAATGAGCTGAGAGCTGCAATGTCTTTTGAATCTATCTTTGCAATTATCTGATAAGGACCTGAATCAGGGAATGCAAAGTTTATAGAAGGATCACCATTGGAGGAAGTTACATCGGCGATTTTTAAGATTTTTTGTCCATTTGTTATGATAATCCTTGCATGTATGTTTTTTATCTGGTCACCTGTACGCAGATCCTGGACATTAAATAAAAGTCCAGTAGGACTGCCAACAACAGGATTACTTGGGTCATATGTAAACATTATTCTGGCATTATTTCCCCTATCTGTCCATAATTGGGTGTTATTATTATTGTCGATAGTTTGGCTAAAGACAGTGGTTGGAAATATTAAGCCGCCAACAATATCATCATTCACTATCAGATTTAACATGAATACAAATACTATTGAAATAGAAAGGATCTGTAACGTAAAAATAATAAATTTGGTCACCCAATGGATTGTGTATTTTCGAGGATAAATAAGTTGCAGACTTTGTTCCTTATCCTGTCATTTCTTTCTAGATAATCTGTGCTTGTCTT
>DATDFS010000261.1:0-8593 GCA_036522495.1 Nitrososphaeraceae archaeon
CTCGAATTTTGCTTCCAATATTATTATTAGATATATCATGTATAAACAAACATGCCAAATCTTATCAAACCTCCTTTCAGTGAGGAGACAGCAAAGCTAAAGGTCAAAATGGCACAAGACGCCTGGAACACATGTAATCCGGAGCTGGTCGCACAAGCTTATACTCCAGATTCTAGATGGCGCAACCGTACAGAGTTCTTTACTGGGAGGGAAGATATCATACAGTTTCTCAAGCGTAAATGGGCCAAGGAACTTGATTACCATCTCATGAAGGAACTTTGGTGTTATACAGGAAATCGCATTTCTGTAAGATTTGAATATGAGTGGAGAGATGCTGATAATCCAAGCCAATGGATGCGTACCCATGGTAACGAGCATTGGGAATTTGATGGGAATGGTCTGATGCAAATTCGTGATATGAGTGCCAATGATTATCCAATCCAAGCGTCAGAGCGTCGTTATCGCTAATCTTCCAAGGAGCGGTCTAATGGATGCATTTAGAGTACTATGATAACACTAACCGAGTAGATGAGGTCCTACTTATCGGTGTAAGTTGATTGTTGTTATTTAAAGCTGACACCTTTTCAAGTCTTTTTGTCTGAGCCTTTCAGCGACTCAGTTCCCTGCATAACAAACCAACGCTATCGGTGGAGCAGTACTCAATGACCCAATTTTAAAACAGTTCATAAATGATTGCCGCTCGATAAACATTCCGTTTTGGCGTTGGGATCTCGACTAAAGAACACCTAAAGCTACAGAAGGAAACTAGCCGCAACTGTTGTTTGCAATGCAAGATAGGCTGGTGTCAGAAGAACGGCAAAGAGTATCCATTATTTGACTATCAGCACACCTGGTATGACCTTGTCATGTCCTCTCATCCAAACAGGTGAAGGATATAGAAGCGGAACATCCTGAACGCAAGGGAAGAATAATTATTAACAAGGCTACAGGCATCGGATGCACTGAATGGTTTCTTAGATACATCATATACAAGGCTATCACAGACAGGCATTGGCGTAACTCCAGAGTCTGCATCGTCACTGGTCCACGACTTGATTTGGCAGTCAGGTTAATTCAAAGGATAAAGAATTTGTTTCAACTCTCCAATGCCATACCTGAACAGTATGGTGATGGTTCTAATCCGCGATTTGATAGTAGGGAGACAGTAGTATATATAGGCTCGACAAAGATCGAAGCCTTTCCATCGAACAACCAGCAATCATTGAGAGGTCTAACTAACATCAAGCTCGATGGTCGACGAGTTCGCCCAACCTTTCACGTAGGGATCAGCAGCGCGAGACCCGCACAATAATGGAAAGAATGCACAGCAAGGAAGGCTTGATTATTGTAGCCGTCTCTACCCCTGGATTATATATGGATGATGAAATGTATGAGATTCTGAACGATCCAATGGCACCATATCACAAGTGCAACATGGATTATCATGTCACGCTTGACGCTGGTCTATACACCAAGGAAGAAATAGAGATAGCAAAGAAATCATCATCGTTTGAGAGGGAATTCTCGCTCAGATGGGGCAGCGGAACTAGGGCTCCTTCCTCCAACCACAGACTATCAAAGACATGCTTGCAAACAGTCTGGATTATGACCCAGACGATCCCACAATATGGGAGAATGATTTTGTCGAATCAATTCCTACGTTTACAGGAATGGATCTCGGATATGGAAGCAGTTCCAATTCAACCATTACTGTGATTCAAGTGCTGCAGGCCGGTGATACTATACGAGTTGTGCATTCGAAGGACTACAAACAGTTTACGACCTATGATATAATAGGCGAACTTAATCGAATTATGCAAAAATACAAGGTTTGGAATGTATTCATAGACTCATCCTCACCTGAAACAATAAGGCAGGCAAAAGCGGAGCTTCATTGGATTCGCGATGATGTTGAAGACGAGCATGTTCTTCATCGTCATAGAACATTACCAACCTATGATAATATCTTGAAGAATGAGGGCAGGGTCGAGGCCGAGCTTAGCATCCGCACAAGGATGGTATTGGTTCCAGTTAACTTTGGAATTGCACACAAATGACTTACATCACATGCACGCAAGTTATGTTCTGTTACGCCACCCGTAATGCAAATCTCGCCAACGTTCACAGAGTTGGTGAACTCTGTAGAAAGTGCGGTTATTGACGACTCGCAAAAATACATCAAAAGTGCTTCAAACTATTCCGACATTTTTGATAGTTGGCGTCTCGCATTATGTGGCGTGAGCCTAAAGTCTTAACTAATTGGTTGTTGTAGTCGGTTGAAACAACATCATTAGCAACGCGGTCATAAAACAAAACAACAGCCAAGATTCTTCATCGTTAATTTAACATTCACCAATCGAATGATGAGTCAGTCGTCCTCTTATTACATTGTTACAGCTAGGATTAGGGAAGGGATTTCGACCGTATTGTATCCAAACTGGAGGATTAATTTGGATTTTGATAGTATAATGATAATATGATATCATTTTATAGAAGCAGCAATGAATCAAAAGACAACATTAATGGTCTTGGGTGTAACTGTGGCTCTCGTAGCCTCATTAGCACTAGCACCGATTGCAGGAGAAATGGCATATGCGCATTCGAGTGGCGGTAAAGGTGGTAACGGCGCTCGAGGCAGCACATCAACCTCCGCAAAATGCGCTAGTACTCCAGTCGTAGGTGGAGTCGGTGGCGTTGGCTGTGCAGCAGCAGCTGCTGCATCTGGCGCAAGCGGCGCTGGTGGCGGCGGTGGTGCTGCAGCTACTTGCGCTGTTACAGGTACTCCATGTGCAGCAGCATCAGCACCAGGTGGTGCTGGCGGCGCTGGTGGAGCTGGCGGTGGACCTAGACCCCCTATATGTATAATTCTATGTGATACCGTTGTGACCAAGTAACGGGGATTAATACAAAACAAGACGGTAAAAACCGACCACAACCTCTCTTTTTTTTACCAATTTGCCATGCACTAAATTTGTTCTTCACTTTGAAAGATGATGTTATTGGTTTACTACTGTGGACAGATTCAGTGAGCCCCACATCAGTGTTATTATTATTAATTGGAGGCACATAGTTTCTTTGACCGATGAAGACAGTATGTTTTACTGTTCATCTAGGAGTAATAAGATTAATCGGATTTGTTGGTGCTATTATAGTAAAAATCATTTATGAGAAGTTCACAATCGATGAATCAACGAAAGAATGAATGTTAGTAGTTAGTTGTTCCCTCCCTATGAATGTAAAAGGGGATCACAATGAGCGATGGAAGGTAGTGAGGAGGGGGAGGGGAACGAATTTCGAACCAATGGATGGTTTCTTCGAACACGCGAACACTTTTGGACTCTTTTGGCACTATTTTGGGAATGTACTAAATATATTATTGATAGTGGTGTTTAAAAAGATTGTTATTTACTATAGAAAGGAAAGTTACTTTGCGTCGTAAATGCGTTGTCGCTATTATATTTTTCGATTTTACGCATATCGAAAGCTGCAACACGATCCTTTTTAGCTGCTTATATTTAGTGTAATGATGACGATGGTAACGATAAAAACGACAACGATGTCGTTCTGTCAATGCGGTCACCATAGGTTAGCGGATATAACCAATGGTCGCTGTGATAATGATAATTGTGGTTGTGAAAAGTTTCGTTATTGAATTGTTTCGAATGAGAGATGAATAGTTGATATCTAGTCAATGATTCGAATCTAATAGTCCACACCAGGGTATCAAGCCGCCACTATCAAGCCAAGAAGCCACTGAATTAATCGGGGGTAGTTGGCAATAAGTCAATTAGTTTCAGGACTGACTCACCTATCTCATAGAAACTCATGAGGTGGTCGTCGTTCAGGTGTGAAATATACGCTGTAAGATTACCGGACTTGCCGAATGTGTGATAATTGCATACATCAACTGAACAATATATTATCCAGAAATAACGCTCGCTGTCGTAGTATGCATATTTATAATGATACCTCAACAGGCCTGCTGCAGAGACTATATTCTTATTAATCCGTCCGCCAGTATTGTGCTCACATAAGCGTCCCCTTATCTGTGTTATTCCACGCGGTGGATCCATGAATGCTCTTGCTATGTCTCTGAGTTTAGGCTCATAATACAGTCGTAGAAGGTTCGGACGTGGTTTCTGTAAGTCCGTTGTCATGCCAGATAATAATTAGATGAATGAACGTCCTAGTTATCTGTGTTCATTCATTTTTTGTGTCAAGTTAGTTTAGTTAGGTCAACAACTACCCCTCATAAAAGGTGTTGGCCTTCTAATTGGCGACCATTGATTGATGAATTATTGCAAAAAATAAATAAATATGATTAATAATAATTTAATTAATTAAACACCAATTAACCACTTTTTAACAGCTATTGAAGACTTCGTATTTTCTTCTGTCTGCTGCCTGTCATAATTCTTTTATTTAAATCCCTTGTAATTATAGCGGCAAGAAAAATAGTCACAGATACAAGCACAATTGTTCCGCCGGGAGCCAGATTCATGACGTATGAAATTACTATACCAGTTAGTACTGATAAGATGCCAATTGAAACAGATATCATCGCAGTTTTTTTGAAGCCTTTCCCAAACATCATGGCGGTAATGTTTGGGATTACTATTAAAGATGATATTAGCAGTACACCTACCAATCGTATTGATGTAATTACGACTATGCTTGCAAGTACAATGAAAATGTAATTAAGTCTTGAAACGTTTATTCCACTAACCTGTGCCTGTTCTTGGTCAAAGGCAATATAAACCAGTTCCCTATATATGAAATATAATATTGATAATATCAAAGCACTTGCTACCAAAATTATTTCCTGGTCTTGCATGCTTACTAGTAAGATGCTTCCGAATAGAAAACTATACAAGTCAAGCGTAAATCCGCCAGCTAGGCCTATCAATATAACTCCGACTGCAAGCCCAGCCGACAATAATACCGCAACAGCAGAGTCGGGAGGTATTTTTGTAGATTCCCTTAGTTTGGTTATCCCTAGTGCTGCAAAAATTGACACTATGAATGCTGTCCATATAGGATATAAATTTGCAAATAATCCGATAGCGATTCCCCCGAATGCCATGTGTGAGAGAGCATCAGCAAATAATGATTGTCGTCTTAAAACCAGAAATAGCCCTACTACAGAGCAAGTTATTGCGACGGCAACTCCCGAAACTAATGCACGTTGTATGAAGCCATATTGGAGAATTTCAAATACTATGATATGTCAACCCTTCGCTACCATTGCTATCATTACTATTATTATTCTTGACACTATTTTTCTTATTGAAATGGACTCGCATGTGGGCTTGCATTGTTGACTCAGAATACATTTTCAATAGTTCTTCGTTTTCGAAAAATCCAGAAGTATCCCCATGAAAGAACATTTTTCGATTTATACATGCGACCTTGTTTGCCAGTTTATGCACAGCATCCAGATCATGGGAAGCCCATATGATAGATATCTTTTTTTCAAGATTTAGCTTCTTTATGAGAGAATAGAACTTGTCTTGTGTTACTTGATCAATGCTGGTCGTGGGTTCGTCTAGGATCAACAATTTAGGATCATTCACTATGGATTTTGCAATAAGTACCCTTTGCTGCTGTCCACCAGAAAGTTCGCCAATTCTTTCATTCTTGTGCTCAGACAAATCTACAATCTCAATTGCAGAAATTATCTTCTCTTTATTTCTTGTTGATGTCTTTTTTCCAATTATTCCTAAAGAGACAATTTCTTGTACGGTTGCAGGGAAGTTTTGTTCGATTGATCTTATCTGTGGTATATAACCGACTTTTTGAAGAATGTTTTTATTTTTTCGGATATTATGATCAAATATTGTAATCTGACCTCTATAATCTCCTATTAGCCCAAGCATACACTTAAACAGCGTACTCTTACCTGCACCATTAGGACCAATAATTCCTAGCAGGTCGCCTTCATTTACGGTGAAGGAGATACTTTCTAAAACAAGAGACGAGGGAGCATTGTTGTAGCTATATGCTAAATCCTTGACAACAGTTACCGCTGATGCCATTCCTCGCACTGACGACCTACCTTAAGAGCCCTTATCTTGTTTTGTCAAGATATCCAATACCTGATTTTTTCTCCTCTGGTTTTATCCATTCGATCAGACCTCGGATCATCACTTTACCATTGGGAATTCCTTGACCAATGGTATGAACTGAACGAGGATCAATTAACGCATCGACTTTTACCTTAGTATTTTGATTTGAGTAAGCTACTACATTTAACGCATGCGCGTTCATAACACAACTCGACCTTGCAGCAACAGCAAAGGGTGCATCTATTACCGTGGCAAAGAAAAGAGCTTTAGGCAATGTTTCTATAGAGCCTTTTCTCGCTTGGTTCATAGCCATGCTCAGGATTATTAATAATATAAATTTTCGTAGTAAATATTAACAAGTATTCGCCGCTTGACTTAATAATTTAGACGAAGTCAATGATTATGATCTAATACATAAACCTGACAGGTAGTTAGAACAATGTCCAGTACAGGTTAATTGGAAACGATCTTCAGGGTTTGCTCAAGTTGTTGCCACATTTCGGTCTATATCAATTCTTCTCTTCGTTTTAAGTCGATTAATAGTTTATATGCGATGTCAGAATAGTACCAACCTGTTTTTCGCTGTGTATTATCGTTGTTCAGCAAGCTTCTTCAGAAATTTGTCGAATTCTGTTCTAAAATAATCCAATACTACCTTTCTGTTCTCTGGATGTAGTTTTCCATATTTTTCAGAAATAAAATACATCACGCTCAATAACGCTGCAGATGCATATCCAAAAGGAGTCGTATGCTTTTCGAAAATAAACATGATTTCCCGATTCAGCTCTTTGACTTTTTTTTCTTCCTCTTCTTGTTTATCCATATCCAGTCTATTACCTTAGGCATAATAAGATTACCTGTGTATCTATATACAGTTGATCTAAGATGTGATGTTGATAGACCCGCATTTTTCTCTGAAATCAAATTATTCATTCGCTCACAAATATTCTAGACGCGGAGTTCAGTTCCAAATCATGCAGATCCAAAAATATCATAAGATATGAAAATTATGAATAAATACTGTCAGGGATGTTTTTGTATTCCGTTAGTTAGGCTGGCCTGAAGGTATTTGTTGTTGGAGTATTAAAAATAATTATACAGGTAGACGGGTTTCTTACTAATTCATGATGGCATTAGTGGAAATATTGATAATAACTGGGGCTCAATTGTAAGCATGTAATCATCGCTGACTGGATTATTCCAGATACTGCAAATCCTTCTGTTTGTATACTATTATCATGGTCACAGAATTAAGAATTAATTTACATACATTGACCTTTTCAGTACTAGAGAAAGGGAATGGTAAAAGCCATCTTCTCATTTGGTTCATATGCCCTCCACCTTCCCAAATATCGAACGTGCCAATACTCTCGAGAACCGATTATATAATAACAAAAACAACTACCAGGTTACTATTACCTTATGAAAATCCTGTTTCCTGAATGTTCTGTTCAAGAAGGGGAGCGATAATGTAACGGCTGAATGCATCATCTAATCAATTTGCTATATGACATATTGATAAAATCTAAAGTTCTGAAATGTGATGCTATAATACATCATTACAGATAAAAATGTCATCATTATAAGAAACAGCTGGTGTAATACTAGCGTGCCACCGACTCAGGAAGATCTAAATTTGATGTGTAGAGATATACAACTATTGGATAATTCCATTAGATTTGTAGGGATCGCCAATAATCTAGGCAGCTTAATTGGAAAAGCATACAGAAATAGCTTAATTCCTTTAATGGATGAGAACGAAACTTCACACTACTCTATACAAGCTGTGCTTCGTGCTGCCACACGTCAAGATTTTGAATCGAAAATAGGTAGACTAGAATATTCGATAGGGAAATATGAAAGGCTTATTCGCGCAACTGTCCCGATAAGGGTAAACCTACATGAGGAAAGCAAATTTTATCTATTACTTTCATTTGATTTGAAGTCTGCTGCCCTAGAAGTTATCGAAGATAAAGTATTCCGTTTTATACAAGAGAATAAAGAGAATTTTGTTTGATGCGTAAAACAGAATGGTGTTGGTTGTTCTTTATCCGCTTTAATTTTTTTTCTGGCTTATGATTCTGTTCACGGATGTTCATGGTTACTTTTCCTATCGAGGTTAGTCTATGATAGTTTCTGCTTTCCCAGAAGAGGTAATACAGTTCAGATAAATCTATGACTCCTAAAAAGACTGTTAGGTATAGTTTCGCTAGAAATGGCAAGTCAATAAATTGGCTGTAAGAGCCTACCAAAGTGGATTTGGCATCGGACTACTTTTTTATTCAAAATATATAATAGAAAGAATAGTACAATGTCATAAATGTCAGAACAAGGCATGGGTGGCTATAGATGCCAAGCGTGTGGTATGATATTTAACTCTCTAGAAGAACTAGACACACATACTAGGAAGGAACATAAGACAACTGTATGACTGCAAGTAAGATTACATTGTTTATTCAAGAATCTTGCTCAATCTTTGATACTTTTTCTCCAAAACCTCAAACAGAACCAAACAGAACCCTTGTAGC